>JAEYTU010000002.1 GCA_023433825.1 Planctomycetota bacterium | reverse complement strand
GCTCAAGACCATCGGCGAGTCCACCGAGCTCGGCTCCGGCTTCCGCATCGCCATGCGCGACCTCGAGATCCGCGGTGCGGGCAACCTGCTCGGACCGCAGCAGTCGGGTCACATCGCCGCGGTCGGCTACGACATGTACTGCCAGTTGCTGCGCGGAGCCGTCGGCGCGGCAAAGGAACGCCGTGCCGCCGCCAGTTCGGGCCGTGCGCACGCGAGCGTTCCGCCGCCGCGCGCCGAGGTCACCGAGGTCGACGTCGACCTTCGGCTGCAGGCGTTCGTCCCGCAGGCGTTCGTCGCCGACGCGAAGGGTCGGCTCGAGTTGCTGCGCGAGATGGACGGCGCGATCGACCCGGCGTC
This sequence comes from Planctomycetota bacterium, assembly GCA_023433825.1. Taxonomy (GTDB): domain Bacteria; phylum Planctomycetota; class UBA1135; order UBA1135; family UBA2386; genus JAEYTU01. Next base: position 10,252 of record JAEYTU010000002.1, on the reverse strand, counting down.
GAAGGAACGCATTCGCGCGTCGCTGGAGGACCGCTTCGGAAAGCTGCCGGACTCGCTGCTGCGATTGCTCGACGTGTTCCTGCTGAAGCACTTGCTGATGGATCAGGACGTGCTCGGCGTGCAGTGGACCGGCGAGGACCGTGTCGTCGTCCGCCATCGACGGGGCGAGCCGCTCGGCGGCGCTTGGCTCGACGCATTCGTCGAGATGCGTGCCGTCGAGGCCGGCAAGACGCATCTGATGCTCGGTCGCCGCAAGGGCGGCGAACCGTGGACGGCCGAACGCGTCCTGCACCACCTGTTGGGCGCCTTGCTCGGTCAACCCGTCCGATCGATGATCTCGCGCCTTCGATGAAGCAGCGCCACCCGATCGTCGTTCCGATCTTGTTGCTGTCCGGACTCGTGACGGCGCAGGGCGAGCGAGTCACGCCACCACCGATCCGTCAGGAGACGCTGGGTCCGGTGCAGCCGTCACGGGGCGCGACGCGCCAGTTGCACAACCGCGTCGTCGCCGTCGTCGGCGACCGGGTCTACCTGGAGAAAGAGCTGCAGGCCGAGTTCCAACTCGTCTACGAGGCCGACCAGCGCGGCGGCACCGACGTCACGACGCGTGCCTACCGGGAAGAACTGGTCCAGACGATCATGCGGAAGTTCGCGCAGGAGCAGGTTCTTGCGCAGAGCGCGAAGAGCGTCTCGGGAACGTCCCGCGAGGCCCTCGAGCGGATGCTCGAAGAACGACTCGCGGAGTTCCGGCGGACGCAAGAGGCCGAGTTCGGCAGCACCAACGAGTACGCGCGGAGCCTCGGCGAACTCGGACGGACCTGGGACGGGGTGCGCGAGGAGCAGATGACGACGCTGCTCGCCGAGTTCCAGCTCTACCAGGAAGTCACGCGCCGGCTTCGAGACAACATCGCGTTGATGGTCACGCCGAGTCAGATGCGCGAGTGGTACGACGAGAACCGTTCGCGGTTCGTCCAACCGCCCTCCGCCGACGTGACGATCCTCTCGTTCCGGGCGACGGCCGGCGCCGCCGACCTCGAGGAACGCCTTCGGCTCGCCGCGGCAGCCATGGCGGCACCCGACGCCGACCTGGAAGCCATCGCCGAGCAGTACCGAGCCGTCGTGCAAGTCCAGTCCGGTGTCCGCGCGATCGCCGACGATCCGCGGATCGAGCTCGTCAAGTCGTTCGCCAGTTCGACGGCACTCGGCGGGGTCAGTGACCCGGTCGCTCGCGGCGACAGCCGGTGGCTGATGAAGGTCGTCGCGAAGACCGAGGGCCGCAACGAGCCGTTCGAGTCGCCGGAAGTTCACCGGCAGATCACCGAGGTCCTCGTCCACCAGATGGTCAAGCGGCTCGAGTACCAGCTGCTCGAGCGCAGCTTCCGGACGATCTACTGCATGCCGCGCGATCTGCTGCGTCGGATGTGACCGGCCGACGGACTTGCTTGCCGTTCCCGATTGCCGGCTTTCCCCCGCCAGATTTTCGCGCTAGCTTCCCGCCCCTTCCGAACCTGCCCCGGTTCGGCTCCGTTCCCCCGCCCGTCCCGGCGATCCGCCTCGCGTCCCCGGCGCTCGCGCGCAATCGGGTCGCAGGCTGCATCGCGCAGCCCGACCGCCTTTCCGTCCAACCGCGCCACAGAATCGCGCCCACGAGTCACGGTCCATGAGCATCGACCCGACCAAGATCCAGATCCAAGCAACGCGTAACCCGCTGCTGGACAACGACCAGTCGTTCCAGGAGCTGATGGGTGACCAACTCAAGCACGCGCCCTGGCTGTTCCTCTCGATCCTGATCCACTTGGTCGCGATCGCGATCATCTGGCTGATCCCTGCCGAGCGGGTCATCCAGCCGGACAAGAAGATCGAGATGGCGAAGGTCAAGGAGGAGACGCCGCCGGAAGAAGAGCCTCCGCCGCCGCCGGAGCCGGAGAAGGAAGAGGTCAAGGAAGAGGTCGTCCTGCAGGACAACGAGGTCGTCGAAGTCACCGAGACCGTGACCGAGGAGTTCTCGGACGTCACCGACACGAAGGAGTCGGCGTTCGACAGCACCGCGTGGAACTCGGCCGTCGGTCTCGGCGGTGGCGCCGGTGGCAAGACCGGTGGTCGCCGCGGTGGACGCGGGTCGTTGGGTGCACGCGGTGGACGGGCGACGGCGCAGGCGATCGAGGCCGGTCTCGAGTGGCTGAAGAACCACCAGGACGAGGACGGCAAGTGGGATTCGGACGGCTTCATGAAGCACGACACGCAGGGCACTCCCTGCACGGGCCCGGGCAACCCGGTCCACGACGTCGGCTTGACCGGGTTGGCGCTGCTCGCGTTCCTCGGTGACGGCAGCACGCTGCGCGCGGGCCCCTACAAGGACGTCGTCAAGAAGGCCGTCAACTGGTTGCGTCTGCAGCAGGATCCGAACACCGGACTGTTTGGCACCGCCAGCAGCCACGACTTCATCTACAACCACATGATCGCGGCCTACGCGATGGTCGAGGCTTACGGGCTCTCCGACTACCTGCTGCTGAAGCCGATCGCGCAGAAGGGCATCAACTACCTCGAGGCGCACCGCAATCCGTACAAGGTCTGGCGGTACCAGCCGCGCGACAACGACAACGACTCGTCGGTGACCGGTTGGGGCGTCATGGTTTACAAGTCCGGCCAGGACTTCAAACTCGACGTCTCGACGCAGGCGCTGAAGATGATCGAGGCGTGGTTCGACGAGGTCACCGACCCGCTGACCGGCCGCGCCGGCTACAGCAAGCGCGGCGAACCGTCGTCGCGGCACGTCGGCGATCACATGACGCGGTTCCCGGTCGAGAAGGGCGAAGCGCTGACGGCCGTCGGCCTGATGAGCCGCTTCTTCCTCGGACAGGACCCGAAGCAGGTGCAGGTCATGCGCGCCGCCGCGGACACGATGCTGAAGCGTCCGCCGGTCTGGAACGACAAGGACGGCTCGCTCGACTTCTACTACTGGTACTACGCGACGTACGCGCTGTACCAGTTCGGTGGAACGCACTGGTCGACCTGGGAGAAGGCGCTGACGACCGCGGTGGTCAAGAACCAGCGCACCGACGGCAACTTCAAGGGCTCGTGGGATCCGATCGACGCGTGGGGCGAGGACGGCGGCCGCGTCTATGCGACGGCACTGAACGTGCTGACGCTCGAGGCGTACTACCGGTACTCGAAGCTGATTAGGTGATCGCCGCACAGCGGCGACCACCGAATCATGTTGCCGCCTCGCGGCCGTAGAACGCGACTCACGCGAATTCACGCATCCGTGACGGCCGCCCGATCCGGCGAACGCCCGCCAAAACGGCGGGCGTTCACCAGATCGGTGCCCCCCCTTTCGCGGCCGTAGAACGCGACTCACGCGAAACCACGCACCCAACACGGCCGCCCGCCTTCGGCGGTTGTGCCTCGGCCGCGCGACTTGGGTCGCTGCGGGGGAACGAGCGGAGTGAGGGAAGGCGGCTCGCGGGGTGGTGCGTGCGCGCGCGGGTCGTGATCGGAGATCGCGCGCGGGTCGTGCGCGACGTTTGCTCGGTGTCGTGAGTCTCGACGGTGCGGGGATCGCCGGCAGGCTTGTCCCGCGACGAGGCAGCGGGCGCGGCGCGGGGGCGGATCCGGTCGGACCGGGCGTCGATGGCATGGCGGGTCGCAGAACCTGCGTCCAGAGCCGGGAATCCCAAAAGTTCTGCTCAAGCGGCAGCCGAAACGGGATCGCGTTGGCGCGGACATCCGTCGTCGACACCAGGCAAAGGATCGAGGAACGACGATGGGCCTTCGGGTCAACACGAACATCGCATCGATGAACGCGCAGCGCTCGCTGTCGCGGACCACCGAGCGGCTTCAGGCGAACTACCGGCGGTTGTCGACGGGCTTGCGGATCGCGACCGCAGCCGATGACGCGGCCGGACTCGCGATCTCCGAACGATTCCGCGCCCAGATCCGGTCGACGAACCAAGCGATCCGGAACGCGCAGGACGGCATCTCGATGACACAGACCGGTGAAGGCGCGCTGAACGAAGTCAGCGCGATCCTGATCCGCATGCGCGAGTTGTCGATCCAGGCTGCGAACGGATCGGTCAGCGGCAACGACCGCGACACGCTCGATCAGGAATTCCAGGACCTGATCAACGAGATCGATCGCATCGCGCGATCGACGACGTTCAACGGCGTGCGGCTGCTCGACGGCACCGGGTCGACGATCACGTTCCAGGTCGGCATCGGGACGACGGCCGGCATCGACACGATCGCGCTGAGCACGTCGAACACGCTGTCGTCGACGCTCGCTCTCTCGGGGCTCGACATCGGCAGCGGCGGCAACTCCAGCCAGGCGATCAACGCCGTCGACGACGCGATCAACACGGTCAGTCGGATCCGCGGTGCGTTCGGTGCCGTGCAGAACCGCCTGAACACGACGATCGCGAACCTTCGAATCCAGACCGAGAGTTTGAGTGCCGCCGAAAGCCGCATCCGCGACGTCGACGTCGCCGAGGAGACGGCCGAGCTGACGCGGAACTCGATCCTCCAACAGGCCGCGATCTCGATCCTCGCGCAGGCGAACGTCCAGCCGCAGAGCGCACTGCAGTTGCTGCAGGGCGGCTGAGGAACGGCCGGCAGCGGCAGCGGCCTACGGGCGCGCGCGCCGCGTCGGCGCCGATCAGGCCTTCTTGTCGGGCGACGCCTTCGCAGCGGCCGCGTTGCGCGCACGCATCGCGCGGCTCTTCCGACGCGCGGCCGTGTTCTTGTGCAGCACGTTCGTCTTCGCGGCCTTGTCGATCTTCTTCAGCGTCGGCGTCAGGTTGGCGTCGACGGTCGCCACGTCGCCGGAGTCGGCCGCCGTCAGGATCCGCTTCATCAGCGTGCGAACGGTGGATGCCTTCGCCTTGTTGCGCAGACGGCGCTTCTCGGTCTGCCGGACGCGCTTGGCGGATTGCTTGCTGTGAGTCATGGGTTCTCGGTCTCGTTCTCGTTCATCCGTTGCGGAGTTCGTTCACTCTCTGGGCTGCATCCCGGAAGCCGATGTCCTGCTCCAGGATCCGTGAAAAGTGCTTGAGCGCCTCGTCCCGCCGGCCCTGTGCCTGCGCGACGCGGCCCATTTCGTACAGAAGTTCTTTCGCCTGCGCACCGACCGGACCTGCGGCGGCGAGCGCCTTGTCCCATTGGCCGAGCGCGAGGTCGGGCAGGCCCTTCTGCTCGAACGCGCGTCCGAGCAGGATCAACGCGTCGACCTTGCGACGCGGATCCTTGACGGCGTTCTGCAGCTCGGCGATCGCCTCGTCGACCTGACCGGTCACCAGCAATCCCGAACCGAGTTCGAACCGCAGTCCGAGGTCGGTCGGGTGCGACGCGGAACGCCGGCGGAATTCGGCGACCTTCAATTCTCCGAGGGCCCGCTCCGCATGCTCGGCGGCCGAAGTGTCGCCGCGGCCCTTCGCGTCCTGGACGAGCTTCTGCTGCAGGCGGATCCGCAGGTCGCCGGCGCGGTTCGCGAGACTGCTGTCGTCCGGCGTCGCCGCGGCGGCGCGTTCCAGGCAGTCGAGTGCGCCGGCGAGATCCTTGTCCATCTCGCGCAACTCGGCCACGCGCAGCAGCAATGGGACGTCGGTGCCGCGTTCGGCGAGCTGCGGTTCCAAGCGATCGAGTTCCGCGGCGATCTCTTCCTTCGTCAGTTGCAGCCGCTGACCGTGCTCGATCCGTCGTTGGGCGTCCTTGTCCTTGACCAACTCTCGCGAGCTCTGCGCGGTCTCGATCCCGGTCTTCTTCAGCGCGCCTTCGGCGGCGAGGTTCTTCCGAGCCTTCAACGCCTCCTGGTCACGCGGATCGATCCGGAGCGCCTGCTCGTACATCTCGAGCGCCGCGTTCAGGTCGCCGGCGTCGTAGAGCAGCGCGCCGGCGCGGCGTGCGGCTTCGAGGCAGCGCGGCTGGGCCTCGGCGTAGGCGCGGTAGACCGCGAGCGCCGAGTGCTTGTGCCCTGCCTTCAGCAGCGACTGCCCGAGCTTCAGGTTCGGGCCTTCGGCCAACGGGTCGAGCGTCAGATACCGCTCGTACGCCTTCGCCGCGGCGCTCGGCGCGCGGAAGACGCCGGCGAGCCACGCGCTCATCAAGTGGACGCCACCGCCGAGCATCGCAAAAATTCGCGACGGCGGCTTCGCTTCTGCCTTCTTGAACAACGCCTGCCGCAACCCGGTGCGGGCTTCGCCGTTGTCGGGCTGTAAGGACAGGAGTTGCGCGTACAGATCGACGGCGAACTTGTAGTTCCTGCGTTTGACCGCCTCGGCAGCCTTCTCGAGGTGCTTGCTCAGGTCCATGCGGGCTGCGTTCGGCGATCCTTGACGTGGGGCAAAGGGGCGAAGAACCTACCCCCTCGCAGAACGTGCCGCAATGGCCGAGAAAGGGCCCCGCGCGCGGGCTCGACGAACCCCCGATCCCAGCGGCGCGCCTTCCGACATGCAGATCGTCAAGTATCCCGATCCCGTTCTCCGTCGCGGCGGTCGCGTCGTCACGACGTTCGACGCCGACCTCGCGGCTCTCGCGCGCGACATGCTGACGGCCATGTACCAGACCAAGGGCGTCGGCCTCGCGGCGCCGCAGGTCGCCGTCGAGCAGAAGCTGCTCGTCCTGAACCCGACCGGCGACCCGAAGGAGGCCGATCAGGAGATGGTCGTCGTCAATCCTCGGATCGTCAGCCGCAAGCATCCGGAGTTCGGCGAGGAGGGCTGCCTGTCGTTCCCGGGGATCTACGCAGAGGTCGAACGTCCGCGCGACATCGTCGTCGTCTACCAGGACCTCCAGGGGGCCGAACACGAGTTGTCGGCGTCGGGGTTCCTCGCCCGCATCCTGCAGCACGAGCACGACCACCTCGAAGGCGTCCTCTTCGTCGACCGTCTGACCCCGGTCGATCGGATCCGGGTGAAGGGCAAACTGCTCGACCTCGAGCGCCGCTTCCAGCCCCAGAGCTGATCCCGAACCCGCCGTCCCGCCGCGCCCCGCCGCGTCGACTTCATGCGCCTCCTCGAAGGTTTCGACGCACTCGACCAAGCCGATCTCGCCCGCCACGGCGACACGACGGAAGGCCGCTCCGCCGTCGCCGTCGGTGTGTTCGACGGCGTGCACCTCGGGCACCTTCGCCTGTTGCAGGAGCTGCTCGAACTCGCGTCCGAGACGCATGCGCTGCCGACCGTCGTGACGTTCCGCGATCATCCCGACGCCGTCATCCGCGGGACCGCTCCGGAGCCGATCGTCAGCCTGCCCCACCGGCTTCGAATGTTGCGCCGGGCCGGTGTCCGCCGCGTTCTGCTGCTCGACTTCGACGAACGTGTGCGCGCCCTGTCTGCCGTCGAGTTCACCGACCGCGTGCTGGTGCGCGGGCTGCAGACGAAGGGCCTCCTGCTCGGGTTCGACTCGGCGATCGGGCGCGACCGCGAAGGCACACCGCAGTTGTTGCGGACCCTTGGCGAGCGACATGGCTTCGTCGTCCGCGAGGCGCAGCCGTTCTTCGTCGACGGCCAGCGCGTCTCGTCGACGGCGATCCGCGCAGCGATCCGTGCCGGCGACCTCGCACTGTCGCAACGGCTGCTCGGTCGCTGGCCGTCGACGTTCGGAACCGTCGAGCACGGCGCCGGCCGCGGCAAAGGGCTCGGCTTCGCGACCGCCAATCTCGCGCCGCAGTCGTGCGTGCTGCCGCCGCGCGGCGTCTACGCCGTCGAAGTGATCCACGACGGCGAGACGTTCGCCGGTGTCGCCAATCTCGGCGCGCGCCCGACGTTCGCCGATGCGTCGCCCGCGCCCGCATCGACCCTGGAAGTGCATCTGCTCGACTGGTCCGGCGACCTGTACGGCTCGACGCTGGAGGTCTGCTTCGTGCGGCGCCTGCGCGACGAGCGGAAGTTCCAGGACGGCGACGCGCTCAGTCGGCAGATCCGCGCCGACATCGCGCATGCGCGCGAAGTGTTCGCGTCGTGAGCATCGCGTCATGACCCCCGCCGGCGGCCCGCGCGTCGTTCACTGCAAACGCGAGTCGTTCGACGTCTACATCGGGCGACCGTCGGTGTGGGGAAACCCGTTCGCCGAGAAGCCGACCCCCGGCACGACGTTGGTCGCCTCGCGCGACGAAGCCATCGCGCGCTACCGCGCCCATCTCGCCGAGCACCCCGAACTCGTCGAACGCGCACGCCGCGAACTGCGCGGCAAGGTGCTCGGCTGCTGGTGCGCCCCGAAGGCGTGTCACGGCGACGTGCTGGTCGAGATCGCGAACGCGTGACCCGGGACGCGGGTCACCTGTCGTCGTAAGTGGTGGGCAGAGCCGGACTTGAACCGGCGACCCCAGCATTTTCAATGCTGTGCTCTACCAACTGAGCTATCTGCCCGCGACGCGGGGACCGCGAGGGGCGCGGACCATAGAGACCTCCGTAGCGACGCGCAAGCGTGCCGTCGGCGCTACGGTCCCCGCCATGGCTCACACGGCACTCGGATGGCTCGCGCTCGCCCTCGTGACGACGACCGCGACTCACGACGTGCGGGCGCAAGACGATCTGCGGGACACGATCACGCTTCGGAACGGCAACGTCGTCCGCGGTCGGATCCTCGAACCGTACGCACCCGACGAGCTGCTGGTCGTGCAGGGCGGCCGTCGGATCCGCGTTCCGCGAAAAGACGTCGCGTCGACGGAGACGGTGCGCGACCGACTGCACGAGTTCCAAAAGCGCCGCGCCACGGCACCGGACAACGCGACCTGGCAGTGGCTCGCCGTCGAGTGGGCCGTGAACCGCGAACTCCGCGCGATGGCCGTGCTGCAGGCGCACACGGTGCTCGCGATCGATCCCGACCACGCGAACGCGCGCGCGTTCCTCGGCCACGTCCGCTCCGGCAACACATGGCGGATGCAGCGGAAGGGCGTCTGGTACAGCGAAGCACAGCTCGAGACCTTTCACTCGGAGTGGGGTCACCCGCTCGTTCTGGAGAGCGAGCACTTCCGGATCCGCACGAACGCCGGAACGCGTCGCGCCGTCGACGCGCTGTTCGACCTCGAAGCGCTGTACGTCTGGTGGTTCGACGAGTTCGGCGCCGCGCTGCGTCCGCGCGAAGTTCTCCAGCCGATGGACGTCTTCGTCTGGTCGCAGATCGACAAGTTCCCCGGATGGACCGAGATGCGGATCCCGTACTTCATCCCCGCGCCGTACGACGACACCGGCTACACGTTCTTCGAACCGGGCAACGAGCGACCGAAAGACCTCTTCGGGATCGGGCTGCAGCACATCCTCTATCGCTCCCTCGCCTACGACACCGACGCTGGCAGCCGGAAGAATCGTCGCTGCGCGTGGCTGGAGCTCGGACTCGCGCAGTGGGTCGACGCCGTGTTCGTCGGACCACCGGGACGCGCCGTCGCCGGCCCCCCGCCGCCGTTCCCGTCAGAGAGCGCGCGACTCGTCGAGGAACAGAAGCGGTACGAGTTGAAGCACCTGCTGCACCGGCACGTGCGCGACAGCTTCTACGCGGCCGTGTCGACGGCGACACCGATCGACTGGGCGTATGCACACGCGTTCACGACGTTCCTGATGGAGGACTCGGCGACGCGCGCGCTGCTGATGGAGTATCTGCGGCAGGCGCTCCGCGAGACGAAGGGCGACAGCAGCAGCCTGTTCGACAAGGTCATGCAGCGGCGGATCGAGACCTTCGAGCGGCCGTTCGCCGAATGGCTCGTGCAGTGGCGGACGACGAAGCGGTGACGCGCGCGGCCCGGACGACGACGCGCGTCAGTACGTGAACTGCGTGACCGCGCCGTAGCCGACCGTCGACGAGTTGAAGAACAGCGCATCCGTCGCCGTCGTTCCGCCGGTGTTGTTGAACAGCCGGGTCACCTTGACGACTTTGCTCGTGTTCGAGAACGGGAACGTCACCATGCGTCCGTTCGAGCCGACGATCGCGATCGGCAGCGAGCTGCCGACGTCGACGGCGTGCACTTGCGTGTAGATCGTCGCGCCCTGCACGCGGTTCGGCATCGAGAACGCCGTGCGACCGCTCGGGTACTGGAAGCCCGACAGCGTGGTGCCCAATTGCCCGCTTCCGTCCGTCTGCCCGACCTGCAGCATCAGCGCGAGTTCCGTGTACAGCGGCCCGCAGAGCCCCGGAACGGGAAGGTTCGGATTCGTCGCGCCGATCGCGAGGAACGCGAGCGCGTTCGGCGGCGCATTCGTCGCCGTGAACCCGAACGTCAGAGTGCCGCCCATGTCGCCGGTCGAGACCACGTGCGTCATCTCGG
>JAEYTU010000631.1 GCA_023433825.1 Planctomycetota bacterium | reverse complement strand
CCGCCAGACAGTCCCACCGTCCGACGTAGGCGACGAGTCCGCGCGAACGACACCGCTCGACCGCCGCCGGATCCGCGTCGAGCCCGACCGACGGCACGCCGTTCTCGCGCAGCGCGAGCATCGTGTCGCCGTCACCGCACGGCAGAACGAGGACCATCCGCCGATCGCGGAGCGCCTCGAACGCCGATTCGGGCGCGTTCACCGCACGGCCGCCGTCATCCGCGCCGCTCCGCCGAGAGCGCCTGTTCGACCGCCGCGCACATCAGATGCGAGCACAGAAGATGGCTCTCCTGGATCCGCGCCGTGTTCGTCGACGGCACGAGGATCGCGACGTCGGCGAGTTCGCTGCACGGCCCCTTGCGTTCGCCGGTCAGCACCGCCGTCGCGATGCCGAGTTCGCGCGCGACGCGCAGCGCGGCGACGACGTTCTTCGAGCTGCCCGACGTCGAGTACCCGATCAGCAGGTCGCCGACGCGGCCGATCGCCTCGACCTGCCGCGAGAACACGTGCTCGTAACCCATGTCGTTCGCGATCGCGGTCAGCGCCGGGACCTCTTGGCCGAGCGCGATCGCGGCGTAGCCCTTCCGCGTCTTGTCCTCGAACGTCCCGAGCAGTTCGCCGGCTGCGTGCGCCGCGTCGCACGACGAACCGCCGTTGCCGCAGAACAGGATCTTTCCGCCCTGCCGCAGCGTCCGGATCGCGAGATCACAGAGCTGCTGGATCTGCGGCAGGCACTGCGCGAGTAGGCGTTGTTTGGTGGCGATGCTCTCTTCGATCGTGGTGCGCAGGGCGTCGACGCTCATGGCCGCGGAATCTAGCAGCCCGTGGAAGAACTCGGGAGGCTCGCAGTCGCGCGATTCTCGATGCAACGGCCCCCGCGAGAACGCAGGCGAATGCGCGGATTCGGCGAGGCTTTCGCGGGCGACCGTGCGCGAGAGGCGCACGGCTGCGTGGCGCGCGGCCACGCGATGCGTCAGAAGCCGAACGTCAAGCTCGCGCCGTTGCTGAGTTCACCGACCTGAAGCAGCGGTCCACCACCGACACCGATGAACTGCTGCACCGTGACGATCGCACCGACGAACGCCGCGTCGGCCGGGATCGGCAGGTTCGCGACGAGTCCGCCAGTGCCGGACGTCGTGCCGAACGGCAGCACGACGACGCCGATCAACGACGGCTGCACGGTGCACGGACCGAGCGCGACTGGCTGCGGCGGTCCGGCGCCGAGCAACAGGCTGACCGGCGCGTTCGTCGCCGCGTTCGTCAGCGTGTACGTCTGCGCGCTGCCGATTCGCGGCGGCGACACGGCGAGACTCGGCGGCGTCGCGAGACCACAACCGACACCGACAGGCACCACCGACGCCGGGTCGACGTCGCAGCTCCAGATGCTGCGGCCGTGCGTCGCGACGATCAGCGTTCGGTCGTCCTTCCAGACCAGTTCGTCGATGCCGACGATCGTCGGGCCGCCGACCGCGGGCGCCCAGTTCGCGCCGTCGTCGTCGGTGTGGAACAGTCCGAGGTCGGTCGCCGCGTAGAGGCGCCCGCCGACGACGCGGTGCTGCACGACGCACGACACCGGCACGGCCGGCAGGCGGTTCGCACCCGAGCCGACGATCGGCGCCCACGTGTTCCCACCGTCGGTCGTGCGCCAGACGTTGTCGGGCGTGAAACCGAGGAACGCGACCGTCACGCGGTTGTGGTCGTTCTTGTCGACGACGATCCGCGAGACCCAGCGGTCCGGCAGGCCGACGCCGTTGTCGTCGACCTTCGTCCACAGCGGCGTCGCCGCGAGTGCGTCGGTCGACTTGTAGACGTGGCCGTTGTTGTGGCCGACCCAGACGACGTTCGAGTTGCCGAGCGCGACCGTCACCGTCGAGACGTTGCACGGCGGATTGTGCGAGAAGTGCGCCGGCGGCGTGCCGGGCTCACCGAGCGTCGGACACAGCACGGCAGGCTTGACGGCCGACCACGTCGGCGGGCTCGACTTCGCGTTGTTCGTCCGCCACAGCCGCGCACCGCACGCGTACAGCCGGTTCGCGTCGTTCGGGTCGAGCAGGATGTAGGCGATGAAGTTCGGCGACGACTCGCTGATCCCGTTCGCGATGTTCGTCCCCGACGTCAGTCCGCCGTTGCTGCTGCGCCGCAGGCCGAGGTACTGCGACTGCAGGTAGAAGTAGTTCGGGTTCGTCGGGTCGGCCGCGCAGTACGAGCCGTCGCCACCGCCGGGCTGCGTCCAACCGTCGATGCCGCTCGTCGGCGTCCCGCGCGACGTCCCGTTGTCCTGCGCACCGCCGAGGATCACGCCCGACGTCGGATTGATGCAGACGCCGTAGAGCTGCGTGATCGCGAGGCCGCGGTTCAGGTTCGTCCACCCGGACGTCGTCGCGACGGTCAGCACGTTCGTCGCACGTTGAATGCCGCCGTCGTTGCCGAAGTAGACCGTCGTGTTCGTCACGCCGTCGTACAGCGGGTGCTCGACGATCTCGTGCTGGTCGGCGTGCGCGCTGTTGGGGTAGCTCGACCAGTTCGAGATCTTCGTCCACGTCGAGCCGCCGTTGGCGCTGCGATACGCGTCGAGGCCGCCGACGATCACTCGGTTCTCGTTCGTCGGGTCGACCCACAGCGCGTTGTCGTAGTTCGACAGCGTCGACACGATGCTGCCGCTCGAACGGACCGTGAACGTGCGCCCGCCGTCGGTCGATCGCCACAGCGTCAGGTTCGCGCCCTGCACGCTCGTCGACGCGTAGACCATGTCCGGCACCGAGCGCGCGTACTCGAGTTCGACGCGGGTCACGTTCGGAAAGCGCGCCGTGTCGTTCCACGTGATGCCGCCGTCGATCGACCACTGCGCGATGCCGTCGTCGCGGCCGGCGACGAGCTTCGTCGCGTCGTTCGGATCGAACTCGACGTCGAGTGTCAGGCGCGTCGTCCGCTGCGACCACGTCGCGCCGGCGTCGGTGCTGCGCCAGATCCCCGAGATCGTCGCGGCGACCAGCGTCGACGGGTTCGTCGGGTCGATCGCGAGCCGCGCGACCGAGTTCCACGCCGCCGTGCCGGTGGCCGGCAGGTGGACCCACGTGTCGCCGCCGTCGGTCGACTTGAAGACGCCGGCGCCCTGCGCGACGGCGCTGTTCGAGGAACCTTCGCCGTTGCCGAAGAAGCACTCCTCGCCGGTGCCGGCATAGAGCGTCGTCGGGGTCTGCGGGTCGAGCACCATCGTCGTGACGGTCAGGACCGCCGGGATGTCGGCCGTCATCGTCCACGCGTTGCCGGCGTTCACGGTCTTCCAGACGCCGCCGCCGACCGAGCCGACCCACATCGTCGACGGGTTCGTCGGATGGATCAGGATCGAACGAATGCGCCCGCCGATGTTGCCGGGTCCGAGCAGCGTCCAGTTCGACGGTCCGGCGTTCGTGTCCGGCATCGCCGCGAGACGCTGCTGGTGCGGGACGAGCTCGCGCCACAGCACACCGGGCGGAAGGACGCCGCCGGGGCCGGCGCGCTGATACATCCGCAGGATCGCGGCTTTCGGGTGCGGCGCCGCGGCTTCGGTTGCGTCGGCGTTGGTGAGTGCGTCGGCGTGGGCGTCGGCGGATGCGTCGGCGTCGGTGTCGGCGTGGGACGCCGTGGATGTCAGGTCGTGCGTCGAACACGCCGCGAACGTCGCGGCGACGAGGAGAGCCAGGGTGCGCATGGGAGCGTTCCACCGCGGGACGGCCGCGGATCGGGGAGAGAGGGCGAGGCGCGGGGAGGCGGGGCACACGATGCAGCGCGGAGCGCGCGTGTCCAGCCGTGGGCCGGTGTCAGGCGGGGGTTGGGTGCACGTTCGTCGGCATTCGCGTCCGACCGCATCGCGCACTGGCGCTCGCCGCGACTCCGGGCGAAGGTGCGATCGGGCGGCCGGTCTCAGCGCTGCGAGACCGCCCAACACCCGCGCGCAACTCACCCCGAATGAAGCCGATCACCGCCGTCTGCGCCGTGTTGCTCGTGATCACGTTCGCCGTGACGTGCGACCGCCGCGAACGGCCAAAGCCCGCGAAACTCGACGGTCCGCTGCCGCGGCACGCGTTCCGCGTCGGGCAGTCGCTGCGGTACGCGGGCGACGCAGGAACGATCGAGATTGTCGTCTGCGACGTCAGCGACGACGGTTGGTGGCGCGTCGTCGCGCGCGCGACGACGACGTCGAAACCAAGAGG
>JAEYTU010000658.1 GCA_023433825.1 Planctomycetota bacterium | reverse complement strand
GTGTTCGGTCACGAACGCCGCCACCGTCTGCCCGCGCGCGTCGACGACAGTCCCCTGCCCGTCGATCGGCCGATCGAGCGTGTCGACCAGCTCGACGTAGACGCGATTGACGACGCCGGCGACGAGTTCGCCGCCCTCGGCGAACGTGCGCGCGCGCAGCTCGCCGGTCGGCACGACGAACGGCTCGATCGCCGTCTCGACGACGCCGCCGTCGGTCACGGTGGTGACGAACCGCGCCGCGCCGCGTGCGACGACGGTCGGGATCTCGAACCGGAATCGCGCGAACCCGCTGTCGTCGAGCGTGCTCGACGTGCTCCACGTCTCGGCACCGTCGACGACCAGCGATGCGCGCACGGCAGCGCCGGCCGGCGCGCCGCCGACGATGCGCGTGACCTTGACCTCGGCGTTCGCGGTCTCGCCGGGGCGATACGTCTTCCGTCCCAGCGCGAGCGTCTGCCGCAGCCGCAGCGACTCGTAGCCGCGCACGACGATCGGCAATCGCTCCGGCGGGAACGCGTCGGTCGTCGAGTAGAGCTCGACCGTGAACGCGCCCCCGACGACGTCGTTCGGCACGCTCCATTCGCTCGCCGCGACGCTCGGAACGGCGACGACCTTCGCGGCGCGCACCGCGACGGCGGGTTGCGTGAACACCGGCACGCCCTTCGGGTCGAGGATCCGCATCCCGACGTCGGCGCCGAGGCGCGTCGGCTGCAGCGTCGCGCGGTCGAGGACGACACCGCGCACGCGGACCACTTCGCCCGGACGGTAGACCGGCTTGTCGGTCGTCACGTGCACCATCGGCGCCGGCCGCGACGTCGTCAGCGGCAGCGAGTACCGCACCGGTTCGCCGTCGCCGTGCCACGCGACGTCGAGTCGCTGCACGGCCGCGAGCCGACTCGACACGGTGAACGACCCGCGCCCGTCGACCGGCGTCGTGCCGGCGTCCAACTCCTTGCCGTCGGCACCGACGAGCGCCCAGCGAACGTCGCCGCGCTGCGGGCGACCGTCGAGGTCGGTGCCTTCGACCGTGAACGTCCACGGCGATCCGCTCGCGATCGTGCGCGGCGCGCTGACCGTCACGTGGAGCGCGTCGGCGCGCACGGCGCTCTCGACGGCGACGCAGCGCAACCAGTACGCGCCGAACGCGGCGACGACCAGCGCGGCTGCCGTCGCGACGGTGGCGATCCGCCGCGGCGCCGATCGCCAGATCTGCGCGGACCACGGACGGCGGGTCGCCGGCGCTTGCGGCAGTTCGAGGCGGGACGTCGCCGGAGCGGCCGCCGCAGCGAGCAAGTCCGCCGTCGCCAGGACCTCGACCTGCAGTGCCGCCAACGACGGGTCGCGTGCGAGGCGTTCGCGCAGCGGTTCGGGGTCTGGGTGGCAGCCGAAGTGCAACTCCAGCAATTCCTGCGCGAGGCGTTCGCGTTCGGTCGGAGCGTCGTGCGTGTCGTTCGTGTCGTGCGGTTCCATGGTCAGCTCCGTCGCAGTGGGTTGCGGGTCGACGCGGCGTTCCGGACCGGGACGGCTTCGCCCAGCGCGCGTCGCAGCCGTTGCAGTGCGGAACGCATCCGCGTCTTCGCCGTGCCCTCCGGGATCGCGAGTGCGTCGGCCACGGCCGCGAACGTCAGCCCGCCCGACACGCGCAGCAGGAAGACCTGCTTCTCGGCGTCGGCGAGGCGTTCGATCGCTCGTTGCGCGCGGCTCAGTTCCTCGTCGCGCATCAGCGCCCGATCCGGCGCGGTCTCGCTCTGTGATTGCATCAGCGTCTCCTCGTCGAGGGCCTCGGGCTCGGGTCGTCGCTTTCGACGGCGCCGCACGTCGACGGCCACGTTCCAGGTCACGACGAAGATCCAGGCCACCGGGTCGCGCGGGCGTTCGCCGTCCTGCCAGCGCCGCCAACACCGCAGGAACGCGTCCTGCAGCACTTCGGCGACGTCGGCCGCGGCTCCGAGCACCCCCCGCACCGCGCCGGCGAGCCCCCGGCGATGCGCCTGGAACAGGTCCGCGAGCGAAGGTTCGGGTTCGGGCATGGAGCGATCGTCGCGGGTCAAGACGCAGGACGCGGCGGACGGATTGCGGTTTCCGAAGTTCTCGTCGTGCGAGGGCGGTGGTCGGCGGCGCGGCGCGCGGTCGGTAGCCTGCGAGCGATGCTGTTCGCCGACACCTCACTCGCCGCCCGGATCGAACGTACCGAAGCCACGATGCTGCCGGCCGCCGTCGCACACGTTCGGCGTGGCGGCGGCGCCGGCAGTGACGCCTTCGCGCTCGAACTCGCCGGCGGCGTCGCGGCGTTCACGGCACTCGGCTCGCCGCTGAACAAGGTCCTCGGCCTCGGCTTCGCCGGTGTCCCGACCGTCGAGGCCTTGGACGCCGTCGAGGACGCGTATCGCGCGCGCGGCGTCCCGGTGCAGGTCGAGATCTCGACGCTGGCCGACCCGGGCGTCGCCGCGCTGCTGACGTCGCGCGGCTACCGACTCGTCGGACACGAGAACGTGCTCGGTCGAACGCTGCCGCTGCGTCATGCGC
>JAEYTU010000616.1 GCA_023433825.1 Planctomycetota bacterium | reverse complement strand
CGGCCGGGGACTCCACACACAACGAAGACCTAGCGGCACTGGCCAGACCGGTCGCCGAACGGCGACGCGCTCCGAAGAAGCTGATCCGGGCCACCATCCTCGACCTGTGTCGGGGACGATTCCTCTCGGCCGAGCAATTGGGCGTGCTGCTCCAGCGCAATGCACAGGCGCTCCGTCACCGGTACCTCGCACCGATGGTCGCGCAGGGGCTGCTCACCCTTCGCTTCCCTGGCAGCGTCAACCGGCCCGATCAGACTTACACCGCCGACGCGGCCGCGCCGAAGCGCTGACCGACATCATTCCGCGTGGCCGAGCGGATCGACGTTCGACCTCGCGGGCGGCTGCGAATCGGCGTCGGCTCGTGCGCCGACCGCGCCCCCCGCTCAGAACCCCTTCTGCAGCAGCGTCCGCGCCGTCGCGCGCAGCACGGCGGGCTGATCGAGCGCGCCGGACTTCAGGCGCAGCGCGACCTCGTCGAGGAGCTGACGCCGATCGGCGTCGTCGCCCTGCAGACGCTCGGCGAGGGCGTCGACGGTCTGGGCGGTCTGGCGGCCGTCCTGCGAGATCGCGGCGACGTCCGGTGACGTCGGGGTGCGGACCGGGTCCGCGGTCTTGCTGCGCTCGGTGCGCGCCGGCTTGTCTGCGGGGCGTTCGGTGCCCCCGCTGCCGCGAATGTGGTTGACGTCCATGTCAGTGCTCCTGCGAACCATCGAAGGTCCACGAACGGATGATCGGCACGGGCGTGCGCCACTTGAGACGCACCTGACGAAATCCGTCGCATTCGTCGGCGGTACCGACCCAACGCCCCCGCTGGAACGGTTTGCCGGGCCGGCAGCCGTTGCCGACCCCGCGTTCGGCAGGAACTGCCGGCGGCTCGCGTAGCCGTCGAACCCCCCGCGCAAACGCCCCCACACCACCGGCGCTACGGCAATCCCAACCCGACTGGCATGTCCGGTGCTCCGTGACCGCGGAGTCATCCGAGCGGGAACGGGAGGGAATGTCGTGCAGACCAGCATGTCGATCGGGCGTGTCGAGCTGGACCCCATGCGGGTCCCGGCACCGGCGCGGTCGGGCGTCGACGAGGTTCGCTCGTTCGAACGCGATCTCGACGACTCGCTGCACGCCGGCGCCGACGACGTCACCCGCGACTCCCGGCGCGACGCGCACACGCAGGCATCCGAGCCGACGCCGACCCCGCAGCACGACAACGCCCCCGCCGCTCCGCACGACCCCACCACCGCGCCCGCGCACGGCGACTCCGATCACCCGCCCGTCGTCGATGCACGCTCTGCGCCGACCGGGCCGCATGGCACAACCGACGCGGAGGCTCCGGTCCGGCGAATCGAGACTGCAAGAGGAGCCGGAGCTTCCGCAACGGATTCGAACGCGACTTCGAACGCGACGTCGCTCGACGTTCGCTCGGTGACGAGCGCGACCGCGACGACGACCGTCGCGCGCAGCACCACACCGACGACCGTCGCCGGCATCGCGACCGCGCAGACCGCAGCGAACGGCGCCCACGCGACGTCGCGCGCGTTCGCGCTCGACGCGAAGTCCGCGGTCGCGACGACTCGCGCCCACGCCCCCGAAGCCCTAGCCGGTTACCGCTCGCTGCAGCCCGGCACGATGCGGATGGCCGAGCAAGCGCGCGACTCGGTGTTCCGGCAGATCGCGATGCGCATCGTCGACGGCGCTGGCGAAGTCCGCGTGCTGCTCGATCCTCCCGAACTCGGACAGCTCGACGTCCAGATGACGGTCGAGAAGGGCGGCGGACTGCGCCTGTCGATCGGCGCCGAGCGCCCCGAACTCGTGCTGATGCTCGACAAGCACATGCACGAACTGCGGCAGTCGCTGACCGCGCAAGGACTGAACGTGCTGCACGCCGACGTGCACGCAGGCAGTTCGCCGCGCGACGACGCACGCCGCTCGCACGACGGACGCGACGCGCACGGCGCTGCGCGCACGGCAGCGACGAACGAAGAAACGACCGGTCTCGATGCGCGCCTTCGCGGCGGCGTCGTCACCGGTGACGGCATCGAGTGGTGGGTCTGACGAACGGAATCGAAGGAGAGACGACATGACCGGCATCGACATCATGGGTGGAGTCAACGGCGGCACAGGCGTGCTGTCGCGCAACGGCGCCAAGTTCGGCGACAACCCGTTCCTCAGCTTGCTGATCGAGCAGATGCGCAGCCAGACGCCGCTCGAGCCCGTCGACAACGGCGCGTTCATGCAACAGCTCGCCAGCTACTCGACGATGACCGAGCAGAAGGAGCTGAACGACAACATGCTGAAGCTGCTCGACTACCAAGGCGTGCTCGCGCGCCTGCAGGGTCTCAGCGAAGGCAGCGCGCTGCTCGGCAAGGAAGTCAGCTACGCCGGCGACGGTGGCGAGAAGTCCGGCCTCGTCGACTCGGTGTTCGTCAACGAGGCGGGCGACGTGCGCTTGAAGATCGGCGAGACCGAGATCGGGCTGCGCGACGTGATCGGCATCCGCGTTCCGAAGGCGAGCTGAGAGGAACTCGGAGCCACCATGGTCAACACGTCCCTCTTCACCGGACTGTCGGGGCTGCGCACGCACCAGCGCTTCATCGACGTCATCGGCAACAACCTCGCGAACGTCAGCACGCCCGGCTTCTGGGGCTCGCGACCGACGTTCAGCGACATCCTGAGCTTCACGGTTCGTCCCGGCTCGGCGCCGACCGACGCGTTCGGCGGCCAGAACCCGATGCAGATCGGGCTCGGCTCGACCGTCGGTTCGATCGACATGCGGACGAACCAGGGAACGTTCCAGGACACCGGGCAGCCGCTCGACGTCGCTCTGCAAGGCCGCGGCTTCTTCACGCTGACGAACGGCTCGCAGTCGTTCTTCACGCGCGTCGGGACGTTCGGCCTGAACGCCGACCGCACGCTGGTCGACATCCGCACCGGCATGCGCGTCGTCGGCGCGTCGGGATCCGACATCACGATCCCGGTGACCGACACGCTGCCGCCGCGGCAGACGTCGCGCATCCGCTTCCAGGGCAACCTCCCGGCCGAGGTCGGTGGTCCGCTCGCCGAGATCGTCGAGTCGTCCGCGCCGTTGAAGGCCGGCGTCGCTGCGACGAAGACGACCGCGCCGACGACGCTGCCGCCCTACGACCTGACGGGCCGTCTCGGCCAACCGATCCGCGTGTCGGTCAACGGCGGCGCGCCGCAGACCGTGACGTTCGCCGCGTCCGACTTCACGTCGCCGCTGAATGCGATCACGGCCGCCGAACTCGTCACGAAGTTCAACAGCTCGCTGGCCGGTGTCGAAGCGACGGCGCAACCGAGTGGCGCGATCGACTTCGCGACGATCAAGCTCGGTGAAGCCGCGACGCTGCGCTTCAGCGAAGGTGCCGGCGCGACCGGCCTGCTCGGCGTGCTCGGTCTGAACTCGACGCAGTCGTCGGGCAGCGAGACGACGGCCGTCGGCACGACCGATCTGTCGGAGCTGACCGCGCGCGTGACGCCGTACCAGACGAACGACCAGATCGAGATCGCCGGCAACGACCCGGACGGCAGCTCGGTGTCGGCGACGTTCACCTACGGCGTCGATGGCACGACCCTCGACGACATGATCGCGTTCATCAACGCGACGTTCGATCCGACGCAGGTCAACGCGACGTTGACCGAGGGCAAGATCCGAATGACGACGATCGAGAAGGGCCCGGCGAGCCTGCGCCTTTCGATCGGCGACGCGGCGACGAACCCGAACACGGTCCTCTGGCCCGACTTCGACCTCGTGCAGGACGGCAAGGGCCCCGACACGGCGACGACGGCGATCGAAGTCATCGACAGCCTCGGTCGCGCGCATCAGATCACGCTGACGATGACGCGGTCGACCGACAACAACCGCGTCTGGAACATGGCGGCGACGTCCGAGTCGGCCGGCGCGACGGTCGTCTCAGGGCTGATCGAGAACATCACGTTCAACGCCGACGGCTCGTTCAGCGTCATCGGCAGTGCGACGAACACGCTGTCGTTCTCGTTCGCCGACGTGCCCGGAGCGCAGTCGGTGCAGATCGACCTCGGCACGCAGGGCAGCTACGACGGCGTCGCGATGCTCGGTTCGCGCGCGACGGTCGCCGCGGTCGACCAGGACGGGTTCACGTCGGGCTCGCTCGTCACGCACGCGTTCGACGAGCAAGGCCGGCTGCTCTTCTACTACACGAACGGACAGACCCGCGTGCAGGACACGCTGCGCGTGACCGTGTTCCCGAACGAGAGCGGTCTCTTGCGGATCGGCGACACGATGTTCACGGCATCGCCGAACTCGGACGACCCGATCTTCACGACGGCGGGCGCGGCCGGCGCGGGTTCGGTCAAGGCCGGCTCGCTCGAGAACAGCAACGTCGACATCGCCGAGGAGTTCGTCCGCCTGATCGAAGCGCAACGCGGCTTCCAGGCGAACTCGCGCGTCATCACCACCACCGACGAGATCCTCGCGGAACTCGTCAACATCGTGCGCTGACCATGGGCGACCACGGAGACATCGCACTCGTTCGCAGCCTGTCGTACCTCTCCGAGGCGCAGGCGACGATCGCTCACAACCTCGCGAACGTCGAGTCGCCGAGCTTCAAGCGGCGCACGCCGCGCGCCGTCGAGTCGGAGGACAGCTTCGGCACGCTGCTCGACGCGAAGCTGAAGTCGGTCATGTTCACCGAGACCGTCGACTGGTCGCAGGGAACGCTGCAGCCGACCGGCAACTCGTTCGACATCGCGCTCAGCAAGGGCGACTTCTTCCGCGTGAAGGGCACGAACGGCGAGGGCTACTACACGCGGAACGGCCAGCTCGCGATCGACGCCGCGGGGCGCCTCGTCAACTCGGCCGGCATGCCGTACCTCGACGAAGCCGGGCAGGAACTGACGCTGCGCAGCGCCGACGGCGGCGCCGTTGGTCAGTTGCTCGTCGGCCCGAACGGGACGATCGCCGACGCGAAGGACCCGACGACGATCCTCGGTCGCCTCGGCATGTTCCGCGTCGCCGACGCCGACGCGTTGCAGTCGGTCGGCCGCGGCGTCTACCGCGACACCGCGGGTCAGGCCGTGACTGCGTCGCCGGCGGCGACCGTCACGCAGCACACGCTCGAACGAAGCAACGTCGAGACCACTGCCGAGCTCGTCCAGATGCTCGGCATCCAACGCACCTTCCAAGCCACTCAGAAAGTCCTCGGTTCGCTGCACCGGATGAAGGACCAGTACGTCGCAGCGATGAACAGGTGATCCGATGCTGAAGAGTCTCTACACGACCGCGACGGGCATGAAGGCCCAACAGACGATGGTCGACACGATCGCGCACAACATCGCGAACGTGAACACGGCGGGCTTCAAGCGTTCGCTCGCGTCGTTCGAGGACCTGCTCTACGTCACGCTGAAGTCGCCCGGTCTCGAGCGCGACGCCGGCGGCACGCCGAGCCCGATCGGCATCCAGATCGGCTCCGGCTCGCGCCTGTCGGGCACGACGAAGTCCTACACGTCGGGCACGCTCGAAGGCACCGGCCAGCCGCTCGACGTCGCAATCGACGGCGACGGGTTCTTCGGCGTTCAGTTGCCCGACTCGTCGATCGGCTACACGCGCGACGGCAACTTCAAGATGAACGCGCAAGGCGTCCTCGTGACCGGCGCCGGTTACGTGCTGCAGCCGCAAATCCAGATCCCGGCCGGCACGACGGCCGTCAACGTCGACAGCGAAGGTCGCGTGACCGGTCGTCTGCCCGGCGACGACGCGACGCAGCTCTTCGGTCAGCTCGAGCTGCACATCTTCGTCAATCCCGCCGGTCTGAACTCGCTCGGCGGCAACATCGTCAAGCAGACCGACGCGTCGGGCCCACCGACGACCGGCACGCCCGGCACGCTCGGTCTCGGCCGACTGACGCAGGGCTTCCTCGAGCGTTCGAACGTCCAGATCGTCGACGAGCTCGTGAACCTGATCGTCGCGCAGCGCGCGTACGAGGTGAACAGCCGCGCGATCCAGGCGAGCGACCAGATGTTGTCCACGGCCACCCAGATCGTCCGCTGAGTCGCGGGCACGTTCGAAGCGAAGGAGAGTCACGATGACGACCGCATTCCTGTTGTTCGCCGCCGCTCTGTTCGGTGGCGACGAGCCGAAGCCCGCGCCG
>JAEYTU010000653.1 GCA_023433825.1 Planctomycetota bacterium | reverse complement strand
GCAGGACCGGCGCGAGGATCGCGTAGTCGACGTTCGACGGCGTCAGCGCGACCAACTCCGCGAGCGTGTGCACCGACACACCGATGACGGCGCGCGGCAGGAAGCCGCGAACGTCGGCGGGCGGCAGCGAGTCGGCGCGCAGGTGAACGCCGTCGGCGCGACCGGCGGCTGCGACATCGGCCCGGTCGTTGACGAGCACCAAGCCCCCGACGTCTGCGAGGATCGGCCGGAGCGCATCGCAAACTCGCGCCAGCGCGGCCGCCGACAGCTTCGGCTCGCGGACCACGACGGATGCGAGGCCGCCGGCAACGGCCGCCGTCGCGATCCGGACGATGCGCGCGACGTCCGCGCGGCCATCCGTGATCCACGTCAGTCGCAGCGCGTTCGCGAGCGAGCGGTTCACCGCTCCCCCGACTCGTCGTCCGGCGCGTCGTCGCGATCGCCATCGTCGTCCTCGTCGACGTCCTCCGGAGCGACGGTGCTCGGATCGCGCGCGACGGCGAACCCACTGTCGCGGAGCACGGCGACGACGGTGTCGAGCGGGGCGTCGGACTTCAGCGCCACCGAGACCGGCGACAGCCGCTTGCCGAAGTGATCCCCGAGACCGGCGGCGCCGAGGGCGCGTTCGAGATCCTCGCGCCGCCGCGCGCGCAGGATCGGTCCGGCCTCGACGCTCAGCACCTGCGCTTCGTCGGCCCAGTCCTCGAGGCTGTACAGCACGTTCTGCGGAACGACGGCACGGCACCGGTCGCTGAGCTCCTGGACGATCTGCGACAGCGTCAATCCATCGCGAAGCCCCGCCTGCACGCTGTCCTTCCCGAGCCGGAAATGGTGCGTGTGGTCGCTCTTCGTCCGCTCGGCGAAGCGATCGAACGCGTGCACGACGGCGTGCTCGTCCTCGCCCGGGAACAGGATGACCTCGAAGTCCGGATTGACGAGCACCGTCGAACGGTGACCGCCGAGACGCGCGGCCGGCTCCATGCCGAGCAATTCGGCGCCGAGTCGCGTCACGCGCAGCGCCACCGGCCGACCGGCGCGCAGTCCGAGGTCGACGATCCCGAGCGGATGCAGCCGGCGCTTGACGAAGTGCAGCAGGTTCCACGCGATCTGCTGCACGCTCTCGCCGGGCACGTAGCCGCCACCGTGGAAACGCGCGGCCAGCGACTCCTCGACCTTCAGCTCGTGCAATCGCGTCAGGTAGTTGTTGCGCGCGAGGAACGGCAGGAACGGCGCCTCGTGCCAACGTTCCGCCTCGGTGCGCTTCAGGTGGCGCAGCAGGATGCGTCGCAGCCGCACCTGATGGAACGGATCGCCCGGCAGGTCGCGCTCCTCGACCGCGAACGACAGCAATGCGCGCAGCTTCTCCTGCAGCGAACGTTCGTCGAAGTCGCGTCCGGCGTCGGTGGTCCGCAGACCGCGATCGCCGGCGCGGTCGATCAGCCGCCGCGTCAGACTGAAGCGGTACAGGAACCGCATCATCGACGGTCCGTCCATCGCGTCGCCGGGCAGCGCGAGCATCGACTTCTCGATCCGCTTCTCCGACGCCTTGTACAGATTGCCGTCGACCGTGAACTGGACCTTCGACGCCGCGACCTCGCGCAGGAACCGACTGACGTTGCTGACCAGATCGACGCCGGCGCACTGCGACTGCTCGACGATCGGCGGGTTCGCGTGGCTGTGCCACGGCAGCGTGATCAGCACGATCTCGTAGAAGACGACGATGCACTGCTCGACCGGTTGGATGCCGAAGCGCGACAGCTTCAGCGGCGCGACGGTCCCGAGCATCGCCTCCTCGAGACACTTCTGGACGAGCTCGACGTCGGGCTCCTCGTCGGTCACGCGGCGCAGTTCGTCGACCGGCAACAGGCCGCCGTGCGCGGCGAGCGCGAGCTGGAACACTTCGGCGACGGCCGGCGGCAGCTTCGCGATCCGACTGCGGATCGAACTCTCCATCAGATAGATCTTGTAGATCTTCCGCGCGTGGTCCGAACTCGTCGTCGGCTTGCTCGTCGACTGCCGGCGGCCGAGGCGCGCGTCGAGGAAGCCGCGCAGCGTGATCGCCTCGAGCAGTTCGCTGCGTTGTTCGCGCCGAATCTGCTCGATGCACTCGGCGAGTTCGACCGGCACGGCCCATCCGGGCTCCTGGTACGAATCCCAACTCCGACCCTGCGTCGCGAACAGGAAGCCGTCGCGCTGCAGCGCGTTCAGCGCGGCCTCGACCTCGTAGCGGGTCTGGAACGACCCGTTCATCAGCGACTTCGCGGTTCGCGCGCGCGCTGGTTCGGTCAGGAAGCTGTAGAGCAGGTCGCTCTGCTTCGTCGCGAGTTCCTGCAGGCGCTTCGCGACCCGCTCGCGATCCGCGAGGGCCTGCGTCAACGCTGCGAGCAACTCGGTGCGGTCGGCCGGCGGTCCGGCGCCGTCTTGCCACCGACGCCAGATCTCGTCGACCTCGCGAGCCGGACGATCGCGCAACAACGTGCGCAACGTGTACGACGTCATGCGCGCTCCTCGTCGGCGCCTCGCGCCGTCGCTGCCGCTTCGATCCGATACGAATAGCCCTGCTCCGACAGGAACAACTGCCGCTTGGCGGAGAACTCCTGTTCGCAACTCGACTCGCTGACGACCGAGTAGAAGACCGCCCCGCCGCCGTCCTGCTTCGGCCGCAGGATCCGACCGAGGCGCTGCGCCTCTTCCTGACGGCTGCCGAACGTCCCCGAGACCTGGATCGCGACGCTGGCGTCGGGCAGGTCGATCGCGAAGTTGCCGACCTTGCTGATCGCGAGCCGGCGAATCGTCCCGGCGCGGAACTCCGCGTAGAGACGTTCGCGCTCGGCCGTCGGCGTGCGGCCGGTCACGAGTGGCAGTTGCAGGCGCGTCGCGACTTCGTGCAGTTGGTCGAGGAACTGCCCGATGAC
The DNA here is from genome assembly GCA_023433825.1 of Planctomycetota bacterium. Classification (GTDB taxonomy): domain Bacteria; phylum Planctomycetota; class UBA1135; order UBA1135; family UBA2386; genus JAEYTU01. The sequence continues at coordinate 2,189 of JAEYTU010000653.1, read as the reverse complement.
GAGCGTCTGCGCGCCGTCGTGGCGCGCGAGCAGTTCGGCGACGACGTCGAGCTTGCGCGGGTTGCGCGACGCGATCTGGAACCGCTGTCGCGCACCGGCCGACTGGTACCGCTGACGAAGGTCCGCCGACATCGGCACGCGCAGCTCGACGCAGCTCGCCGTCGCGAGGAAGCCCTGCCGTTCGAGTTCGCGCCATTGCAGCTCGAAGCGCTTCGGACCGATCAGCGAGAACACGGCGTGCTCCTGCCCGTCTTCGCGCACCAGCGTCGCCGTCAGACCGAGTCGCCGCCGCGCCTGGATCCCGGCCGTCATTCGGAACACCGGCGCCGGCAGCAGGTGCACTTCGTCGTAGACGACGAGTCCGAACTCGCGGCGCTCGAACAGGTCGAAGTGGACCAGCGCCTCGTTGCGCCGCCGCCGGTGCGTCAGGATCTGGTAGGTCGCGATCGTGACCGGCCGGATCTCCTTCCGTTCGCCGGTGTACTCGCCGACCTCGTCGGCGGTCAGCGTCGTCTTCGCGAGCAGCTCGCGCTGCCACTGCCGAACGGCGACCGTGTTCGTCGTCAGCACCAGCGTCCCGGTCTGCAGCAGCCGCATCGCCTCCATCGCGACGACGGTCTTGCCGGCGCCGCACGGCAACACGACGACGCCGTTGCCGCCCTGCTCGGTTCCACCGGCGTGGAACGCCGCCGCCGCCGCCGTCTGGTAGCTGCGCAAGCGGAACGCACCGACACCATCGCCGTCGCGGAACGCGAACCGCAGCGTCGTCCCGGCGCGATACCCGGCGAGGTCGAGCACCGGGTGGCCGAGGCGGACCAACGCCTGCTTGAGTTCGCCGCGCTGCGCGATCGGCACGGCGACGCGCTGCTTCTGCACGGTCGCGCCGTCGAGCAGCGGCGCGACGGTGCGATGCTCGCACAGCCGCGCGAGCAATGCCGGGTCGTCCGATTCGAGCACGATCGCGTCGTCGCCTGCGGCACGCAGGCGCAGCTTGCCGTAGCGCCCGTACCAGTCGCGGAGATCGCCGAGCACGCCGTCGTCGACCGGGTAGCGCGACGCGTCGTTCAGGAACGCGACGATCGACTCCAGCGGTTCGCCGAGGGCCGCAGCGTTCCAGATGCTGATCGGCGTGACCTTGTAGAAGTGGACGAACTCGGGCGACTTCTGCAGTTCGGCGAAGCGCGCCAGTCGGTCGCGCGCCGCCTCGTAGCCGGGATGCTGGACCTCGAGCAGGATCGTGTGGTCGCGCTGCACGACCAGCGGCTGCGTCGCGTCGCTCATCGAGCCTCCGTCGCGATCGACTTCGGCCGGCGGCCGCCGTCGATCTTCAGCAGTGGCCGCAGGAATCGTCCGGTCGGGCTCGTCGGCACGGCCGCGACCTGCTCCGGCGTGCCGGCCGCGACCAGCTTGCCACCTTCGGGCCCGGCGCCGGGACCGAGTTCGAGGACGTGGTCGGCGCACTTCACGACGTCGGGATGGTGTTCGATCGTCAGCACCTAGTCGCCGCGTTCGACGAGTCGCTGCAGCACGTCGACGAGCTTGCGAACGTCGTCGACGTGAAGCCCGGTCGTCGGCTCGTCGAGCAGGTAGATCGTGTGCGCGCGAGGCGGTTTCGCGAGCTGCCCGACGAGCTTGATCCGCTGTGCCTCACCGCCGGAGAGCGTGTCCGCCGATTGGCCGAGCCGCAGGTAACCGAGTCCGACGTCGGCCAGCAGTCGCAGCGGCGTCACGATCCGCCGGTGGTTCGCGAAGAACTCCGCGGCCTCGACGACTTCCATCGCGAACACGTCGGCGATCGACTTGCCGCGCCACGTCACGGCGAGCGTTTCCTGGTTGAACCGCTTCCCGCGACACGTCTCGCACTCGATCCAGACGTCGGCGAGGAAGTGCATCTCGACCTGCAGCTGCCCTTTGCCCTCGCATGCCTCGCAGCGGCCGCCGCTGACGTTGAACGAGAAGCGGCCGGGGCCGAAGCCCTTCGTCACGGCGAGCGGCGCCTTCGCGAACAGTTCGCGGATCGGCGTCAGGATCCCGGTGTAGGTCGCCGGGTTGCTGCTCGGCGTCGTGCCGATCGGACTCTGGTCGACGACGACGAGCTGCCAGTCGCCGACGCCGATCGGACGCGCCGTCCGCGCTTCGAGCATCGGCTTCAGCACGTCCATGACGAGCGTCGACTTGCCGGAGCCCGA
>JAEYTU010000550.1 GCA_023433825.1 Planctomycetota bacterium | reverse complement strand
CGCGACGAGATCGTCGCGGCGTTCCACGCGTTCCAGTTCCGCCGCGCGGCGGCGCGACTGATGGCGCTCGGCGCCGCGGCGAACCGCTACTACGACCAGGAACAACCGTGGCGAACGCGCAAGGACGACGTCGCTGCCTGCGGTCAGACGCTGCGCATCTGCGTCGAGCTGATCCGCGCGCTCGTGATCCTCGGTGCGCCGATCCTGCCGCAGACCGCGCGCACGGTGCTCACGGCCCTCGGCGAGTCGACGACGCAGCGCTACGCCGACGTCTCGGGACTCCGCCTGCCGGCGGGCCCGTTGAAGATCCCTTCGTTGCCGATCCTGTTCGAGAAGGTGGAGGACGCCCTCGTGGAAGAAGAACGCAAACGACTCGATGCCCTGAAGCAGTCCGCGGCCGGCGTGCAGCCTTCCCCCGCAGTTCCCGCGGCCGCTCCTGCCGCAGCACCGGCCACACCACCGGCCACGCCATCGGCCGGCGACGTCGCGCCGACGATCGCGTTCGACGCGTTCACGGCCGTCGACCTGCGCGCCGGGACGATCCTCGCCGCCGAGAAGCACGCGAAGGCCGACAAGCTGCTCGTGCTGAAGGTCGACCTCGGCTTCGAGACGCGGACGATCGTCGCCGGCGTCGCCGCGTCGTACCGCCCCGAGGAACTGACCGGTCGCCGCGTCGTCGTCGTCGCGAACCTCGCGCCGCGCGCGCTGCGCGGCATCGAGTCGCAGGGAATGATCCTCGCGACCGACGATGCCGACGGGAAACCGCGCTTCCTTTCGCCCGACGCAGCGACGCCGAACGGTGCGCGCGTCAAGTGACGCGCGCGTCGACGTGGCTCACCCGCCGAAGTCGTAGACGTAGCTGAGCCGGCTCTTCTGGACGATCGCGTAGGTCAGTCCGCGCAGCAGCCGAAGGTCCGGGTTGTCCTCGAGATTGAGCCCGCGCAGGACCGGCGCCTGCATGACGAAGAAGCGTCGACCGCCCTGGTGCATCGGTTCGTACGCCGACGGCGCGACGCGGCCGGCGATCTCGAACTGGACGAGCCCGCTGAAGAACGCGCGGATCCGCGTCGCCTTCTGACCGTCGCCGGCGAGTGCACGCTGCGCGTTGTCGCCGGCGACGTCGACCAGTTCGTGTGCGAGGACGATCTCGTTCAGGTTGACGAGCACGCTCGGCGTCCGGATGACCTCGTTGCCGCGCAGCGAGACCATCGTCGCGTCGTGCACGTGCAGGAACATGCGGCTCGTGTCCTCGAGCATCTTCGAGAGCCGGTGGTACTTGCGCGCCACGCGGCCCTTGATCAGGAACGTCTCCGTCAGGAACAGGTCCTCGACGATCGCCATCGTTCCGGCGCCGCCGGCGCCTGGTTGTGCTCCGCTCGACAAGGGCTCCTCCGCCGTCAGTCCTGACTGTGCTGCAGCCAGCGCCGCACCGCGCCGACGAGATAGAACGACCCGGTGACGACGCGGACGGCCGCGCAGCGACGCAGGGCAGCGAGGCCGGAGGCGACGTCCGCCGTGCATTCGGCGTGCGTCCCGCAGGCGATCAGCCAGTCCCGGATCACGGCAGGGTCCTCCGACGTGGTGTCCGTCAGCGGAATCGTCCAGGCCCTATCGACAGCGGTGAGGACCGGCCTCAAACCCTCGCGCCACCGCTTGCCGACGGCCGAGCCGAACAGCAGCGCGACCTTTCGTCCCGGCCAGCGTCGCGCGATCTCGGCGAACAGTCCGGCGAGCGACGCCTGCGTGTGCGCGCCGTCGAGGATCAGCACACCGCCGTCGGGCTCGACGCGAACCTCGAAGCGCCCCGGCTGCGGCACCCGCGGCGCCGGGTCGAGGACGGGACGAAGCTCGGGACGCCACCGGTGCAGCGCCGCGGCCGCCAGTGCCAGCGAGCCGACCTCGAACGGGGCGGCGTTCGGCAGGAAGAACGGCCGCACTTCGCCGCCGATCCGCAGTCGTCCGCGGAACCCGTCGGAATGCGCGACGACGGCCTCGGCGTCGAACTCACGGCCGAGAATCCACAGGTCGTTGCCGACCGCGCGCGCGGCGTCCGCGACGACGCCGAGCGCGGCGCCGGTCGCGGCCGTCACACCGCGCCCACCCGGGCGCAGGACCGGCGCCTTCTCGGCGGCGATCGCCTCGACCGTGTCGCCGAGCCATTCGACGTGTTCGAGTTCGACGTTCGTCAGCACCGAGACGTCGACCGGAATCGCAGTCGTCGCGTCGAGCCGTCCGCCGAGGCCGACCTCGAAGATCGACAGCGCGACCCCCTTCGCCGCGAACAGGTTGCACGCCGCCGCCGTCAGCGCCTCGAAGAACGTCATCGTCCCGTGCAGCGTCGCGGCCACGGCGAGGACCGGCGCGAGTGCCGTGTGCACGTCCGCCTCGTCGGCCGCGGCGCCATCGATGCGGAAGCGCTCGAGGATCGTGTCGACGTGCGGGGACAGATACGCACCGGTGGACAACCCGCAGCTGCGCGCCAATGCCTCGACGTACACGGTCGTCGTGCCCTTCCCCTTGCTGCCGCCGACCTGGATCCGCCCACCGTCCGGCACGCGACACACGCCGCGCGCGATCAGGTCGCGCATCCCGTCGAGCGACCATCGCGGCTTCTCGGTGCGCTTGCGTTCGTAGTCGGTCAGTGCGGCGAGGAGTGAATGCAAGCGCTCGGTGGCGGGATCCATGCTCGGTGCGAATGCGCGATCGGCCCGATCTCGGGCCGCGACGGGCCTGACGCTGCGACGACGCGGACGGTAAGAATGCGCGCCCCCCCGATAAAGGAGCCTGGATGGCCCGCATCGCAGCAAGCATTCGCATCAGCCTCGCCCTGTTCGTCGCACTCCCCCTCGCCGCGCAGCGGCAGGACCGCCGCGCGCCACCGGTCGAGCTGAAGCACCTGACCTTCGCCGAGAAGGAGTTCGAGTCGAAGGCGCTGAAGCAGAAGGTCGCCTACGGCATCTACCTCCCGAAGGACTACGGCGCGGAGGCGAACGCGAAGACCCGCTATCCGCTCGTCCTCTGGCTGCACGGGATGTTCGAGGACCATCGCCGCTTCCACGGCCGCGGCGGTGCGTCGGTGCTCGACGAGTTGACCGGGAGTGGCGCGATCCCGCCGCTCGCGTTCGTGACGGTCAATGGCGGTCGCGCGTCGTTCTATCTGAACGGCAAGGAGTCCGGCGCGAACGAGGACGCGATCGTCGTCGACCTGCTCGCGCATCTGAACGAGACGTACCGGCTGCACGACGACCGCGAACACCGCGCGATCATGGGCGTCAGCATGGGCGGGTTCGGCGCGCTGAATCTCGCACTGCGCAACCCGTCGAAGTTCGGCGCCGTCGCCGCGCACTCGGCCGCGATCTTCCCGGCAGACCCCGAGAACCTCCCCGAGCGGTTCAAGAACCTGATCTCCGGCAGCGCCGGTCGGCTGCGTCTCGACACGCTGTTCGGCGTCCCGCCGGATCCGGAACTGTGGCGGAAGAACAATCCGCTGCACCTCGCCGAGACGCTGGAGGCGACGACGCTGCGGCAGATGCGGATCTACTTCGACTGCGGTGACAAGGACAGCTACGGCTTCGCGGAGCCGAACCAAGCACTGCACGAGCTGCTGAAGAAGCGGAAGATCCCGCACACGTTCGAGCTGATCGAGGGCGGCGGCCACGGTTGGCGCAGCGGCTACAACGAAGGCGCACTGCCGGAGTCGCTGAAGTTCGTCGGCGCCGCGTTCAGCGCGCGTGCGGGGCTGCGCGGAATCCTCGGCGGCGACGAGTTGCCCAGCGGCGATGACAAGGGGAAGTGAGATCGCCACGCCCGCGACGCGCACGCCGACGCAGAACTTTCCGGCAGTTGCGCGTCAACAGGCACCGATAACGCGACTACTTCCAGCTTGACGCCGGAGTTGGTCCGACGAACGGAACGACTTTGGCGTAGGTCGCAAGGTCATGTTCGCGCTCGAGCACAGAGTCAGAGTCTTCGTCTTCCAGGTGCTGGAACAGGACGTCCGGTACCTGCTCCTCCGCCAGAAGCCGCGCAACGAATGGCCGCTCGGCCCGGTGATCGGCGCGATCGGCATTGGCGAACAGATCGAGGACGCCGTGCGACGCGAGGTCGAGGCCGAGACCGGCATCCAGCGGCCGGTCCACATCCTCGAGATCGCGAAGCCGCACACCGAGCTGTTCGGCGACGTCGGCCTCGTCGAGTGGCCGTTCGCCTATCAGGCCGGAACGCCGCACGACCCGACGCCGACGATTCGGCCCGGGCCGCAGATCGGCGAGTTCGCTTGGTTGTCGTTCGAGGCCGCGTTCCAGCGGATCGGCAGCCAGAGTGACCGCGACGATCTCGTCAAACTGCAGCTGCACCTGCAGAGCTGAGCGGAGCGATGCGTTGGGTGATGCCAGCAGGACGCCGCGCGAAATTTTGCTGGCACCTCTCGCACCCGAGGGCGTAGACCAGCGCCCTTCGAAGGGCAGCCAACGTTCATGAGCAAGCACGCCGACCGGTCCGATTCCACGCCTCCATCCGCTGCCAAGGCCAGCCCCGACCGAGCGAACCCCGACTTGGCGAGCGACGGGATCGGCCGCGACGGGCGAGTCCCGAGTTCCCAGATGCGCAGCTACGCGCTGCTGACGCCGGACCTGAAGAACCTCTACATGGGTTTCTACAAGGCGACGTACGGGAAGAGCCTGCTCGACATGAAGACGAAGGAATTCGTCGCGATCGCGGCAGCGCTGTCGACCGGGTGCAAGGGCTGCCTCGAAGGTCACCTCAAGAAGGCGAAGAAGCACGGGGCGACCGCTTCCGAGATCTCCGAGGTCATCGCGATCACACTCGGCGTCGCCGCCGCGACGATCGTCGACCGCTCGGACATCGCGAACTACACGCTCGGCGGGCTCTACGAGTTCGAAGGTCAGGACGCCCCCTCCGCGGGGAACTGACGCCGGCGAACGCGATCGACGCACCCGAAGCGCCGACCGCGCGAACGCTCCGCTGAACCGCGCCCGCGTTCGGCCTCGTTATCCTCCTCCGCATGGCATCCCCCCCCCGCGCCCCCCGCAGTCTCGCCGACTCGATCGGCCGTGGTGAAGCGGTCCGGATCCTCCTGCTCTGCGCGATGCTGTTCGCGCTCGCGTTCGTCTACTTCTTCCAGACGAACTCCACGGACCACGGCGAAGTCCCGATCGAACGCACTGGCGCGCATCGGATCGTGCTCGACCCCGCAGTCGTCGAGAAGGCGACGCCGGACCCGGCGCTGATGGCGAGCGTTCGCGACGCGAGCCGCCAGGAGCGCCTCTCCACCGAGGGCGACGTGTTGCGCCACCTGCTGGAGAAGTCGATCGACGTCTCGCCGGCCGTGGCGCGCGCGCTCGGACTTCCCGACCGTCCGGTGCCGCTGGTCGAAGTTCGCGCGAACCCCGGCCGTCACCGCGGCAAGTACCTCTGGTACGAGGGCTACCTCGAGCGGCTGCGAACGGTCACCGAGGCGCACCCGGTCCGCGGCTTCAAGATGCACGAGGCACAGATCCGGCTGCCCGAGGGCGATCGCGTCCTGCTCGTGTTCTCGGTCCCGCCCGATGCGGCGCTCGCGACTGGAGCCTACGTCCGCGCGGAGGGCTTCTTCCTGAAGCTGCTCAATCGCCATTTCCCGGACGAGATCGAAGGCGCCGCATTGCTCGTCGGGCCCGAGTTGTTCGCGGCCCACAAGGTCTGGGACCCGGTCACGGCCCTGGACCCAGAGATCCTGGCGCGGATCGACGACGGGCAGCTCGGTCCGGATCGAATCCTGATCGAAGGCCGCGAAGGCGACATCGCGCAACGACTGCCCGAGGCGCAGGACGTTCCGCTGTGGCACATGGCCAGCTACGCACGCGAGCGCGAACGGACGACGAGCGACGCCGATCTGCGCGCCGTGCCGGCGTGCGCCGAGCGCAGTCAGTGGCCGAAGTTGATGTACGGCGAAATCCAAAAGGGCACGCCGCTGCGCCTGCTCGGCAGCTTCGTCTTCGCGACGACGTTCCCGGCGCGGACCAACCCGGCGGGGATCGATCACTGGACCGAGGTCTGGATCCAGTGCCGCGACCTCCGCGGTCGCCTGGTCCAGATCTGGGTGCCCAAGGAGATCGCCGGAACCTGG
>JAEYTU010000499.1 GCA_023433825.1 Planctomycetota bacterium | reverse complement strand
ACGCTGCACCCACCCGGCGACCGCAAGCTCGTCTGGACGGTCGAACTGTTCGAGGTCGGCACGACCTGGGTCCTCGTCAACACGATGCGGCCCAATCGCATCGCGGAAGCGGCGATCGTCGGCGGCGCGATCGTGCCGCTGACCGGCTATGGCAGCCCGCGCCGCGAGGTCAAACTCGGGGCGAACAGCCGGATCGACCTCGTCCTGCCGCACGCCGAACGCGGCGACTGCTGGATCGAGGTCAAGTGCGTGACGATGGCCGAGGACGGCATCGCGAAGTTCCCCGACGCCGTCACGACGCGCGGTCGGAAGCACCTTCACGAGTTGATCGAAGTGCGCCGCAACGGCGGTCGCGCCGTGCAGCTCTTCGTCGTCGCGCGCGGCGACTGCCAGCAGATGTCGGCTGCGGATGCGATCGATCCGGACTACGGTGCCGCGCTGCGCGCTGCACATGCGGCCGGGGTCGAGCTGATCGCCATCGGCATCGTGGCAACGCCTCAACAGATCGTCGTCGACCGGTCGATACCGGTCCTTCTCTAGGCAAGGCCCACATGTCCCAAGGCGACCACGACCGCCGTTCCCGGATCGAAGCCCTCAAGCGCTCGACGAGCTATCGACAGGCGCACCTCGACGCCGACTTCATGGGGCGCCCCGAATTGCGGCCGGTGCGGCTGCAACTCGAACTGCTGAAGCCTGAACTGGTGCAGGCCGAGCAGGGGATCCGTTCGACGGTCGTCGTCTTCGGTGGAACGCGGATCGTCGAGCGGGCGCAGGCCGAAGCGCGACTGCACGCCGCACGCGAAGTCCTGGCCGTGACGCCCGACGATCCGGTCCGTCAGCGCGACCTCCGGATCGCCGAGAACGTCCTGAAGAAGGCGCCGTACTACGACCAAGCTCGCGAGTTCGCGCGGCTCTGCAGTCGGACGTGCCAGGTCGACCGCCAGTGCGACTATGTCGTCGTGACCGGCGGTGGCCCCGGGATCATGGAGGCCGCGAATCGCGGCGCGCACGACGTCGGCGCGAAGAGCATCGGCCTCAACATCACGATCCCGCACGAGCAAGAGCCGAACGAGTTCATCACCCCGGAGCTCTGCTTCGAGTTCAAGTACTTCGCGATCCGCAAGATGCACTTCTTGATGCGCGCGAAGGCGATGGTCGCGTTCCCGGGCGGCTTCGGAACGATGGACGAACTGTTCGAGACGCTGACGCTGATCCAGACCGGCAAGATGGATCGCATCCCGGTGATCCTGTTCGGCCGTGACTACTGGGATCGCGTGATCCGCTGGGACACGTTCGTCGAGGAAGGAACGATCTCGCCGCACGACCTCGACCTGCTGAGCTACGCCGAGACCGCCGAGGAGGCGTGGCAGACGATCACCGGGTTCTACGAGAGTCGCCCGCAGCCGAAGTTGCCGCGCGGGCAGTGACGCGCGTCGCGGCCGCGCGCCGGCTCAACGCAGCGTGATCGCCGCGCCGTCGGTCAGCATCAAGTCGTACTGGACGCCGAACGTCACGTAGACGCCGACGCCCTGCGCATGCAGCGTGATCGGCGGCAATCCGGGTGGCAGCGGAATCGGGAACGTGTCACCGGACGCCGTCGGCTGGTAGAGCGATGCGAGCGGCTGCGTCCACAACGTGCACCCGAGCCCGAACTGCGGCAACGGGATCGAGGTCGGTTGCAGGCCGAGCACGACGACGCGTGCGCGCAAGAACGTGTTGCAGCAGCCGGTGTACGCGTTCACCTGCAAACGCAACGTGCACTGCGGAACGTCGAGTCGCGCGGCGATCAGCGGCGGCACCGAGAACACGCTGCCGCACGGGAGCCCGTAGGACTGCTGCGTCGCGCTGACGTACGGGCACTGCGCGGCGAGCGAGGCGGCCAAGAGCGATGCGCAGAAGAACGAGGGAATCGACACGAGCACCTCACTGGTTCGACGGCGACACGGTACGTCTCGCGTCCGGTCGATGGGCCGCGAGTGCCGCGATTCCTTGCGGGTTTCAGCCGTTTGCGGCGTGCGTTCCTCGCCAACCGCCATTTGCCGACGGTGAAGCGAGCGGCACGGAAGGCCCCAGCAAGCACTGTCCGGTCGCGGCTCGCGATGGGGTTCGATCGGTCGGCCGGATTCCTGCAAATCCAACCGTCACTTCGAACACTTCACCGGGTTCGCGTCCGGTCGGGGCCGGCGCCACGCACTCGCGGAACCCATGAATTCAGGTCTGCGCAAGATGGCGGCATCGTCGACTCCAGGTCCGTCGGCTCACGGTCCGGCGGCTCTCACTCTGCTCTTGGCGCTCGAGCAGTTGCCGGTCAGTCGACGGCGCGGAATGGTCGATCCGGTCCCCCACCCGTACGCGCCGCTGCTCGAAGCCGGTCTCGTGTTCGTGCAGGACCGGGTGGCCTCCGACGGCACAGCTCATCGCTATCTCGCGCTGACGGATCAGGGGATGGAATTGCTGCGAGGACGGGGCGCCAGTCGCAACTGAGCCGCGGTGCGAGGGCTGCGGCCGTAACCCCAGACGCCCGTCGCGTCGGAACTTCGGCAAACGGTGAGTCGCATCGTGCGCGCGCCGGTGCGCGCCACAGCCTTTGGCGCGGTCGATTTCGTGCGCGGCATCCGTGCGGGAATCCCCCGGAAGAGGGGGGTCGGCGTGAGGCCGGTCGCTAGAGTTCCCGGCCTCCTCGTCCAGGAAAAACCCCCATGCAGAACGACAGCCTCTCCACCGCTCATCGGTGGTCCTTGCGCACCGTCTGCGGTCTCGCGCTCCTCTTCACTTCGGCGAACCTCGTCGCCCAGAGCGTCCCGCAGGATCCCTCCGTCACCGGCACCGCAGCTCCGCAGAGCGGGTGGGTCCCGGCGACCCATCATCCGACCGGCGCCGAGGTCGACATGCCTCAGCCGCCGCGCGCGTTCAATCCGACGCTGCCCAAGCACGGCCTCCCGCCGGTGCCGGATGGCGACGGCACGTTGCCGCAACCCGACAGCCCCGAGAGTCGGGTCCTCCCCGAGCCCGTCCCAGGTGTGACGGATGCTCCCGGCGACTTCCGTTACTGGCAGAACCGTGTCGTCAAGCCCACCGGCGCGAGCACGTCGAACGTCGGCGAGCCGTCGTTGACGCAACACTCGAACTTGGTGCTTCAGACCGGCAACTGGTACGCGGCGCAGTCCGAGGACAACGGCCGCACTTGGTCGCACGTCAATCCGTACACGCGCTTCGGCGCGAGTGACGGTGGCTTCTGCTGCGACCAGCGCGCCTTGTTCGTGCCTTCGCAGGACATGTCGATCTGGCTGCTGCAGTACAGCTACAGCTCGACGACGCAGCGCGGCGGACAGCGCATCGCGCGCACGATCGGCAAGGCCGGCATGCTCGGGAACAGCTGGACCAGCTGGTACTTCACGCCGCAGAACTTCGGGCGATCGAACGGCGAGTGGATGGACTTCCCGGACATCGCGTACACGACGACGCACCTGTGGGCCGCGTCGAACATGTACAACGCGTCGAGCTCGTACACCGGCAGTGTCGTCTGGAAGATCCCGCTCTCCGAACTCGTGACGGGTGGCAGCGTCAGCTTCCAGTACTGGACCAACGCGACGATCGGCTCGAACAGCTATCGCCTCGTCCAGAACGCCGGCGCGCAGATGTTCTTCGCCGGACACATCAACACGACGACGATCCGCGTCTACGCGCACAACGTCGCGGCCAACACGCTGTCGTGGAACGACCGCACGGTGCCGAGCTGGAGCGGAACGAGCTACACGACGCCGAGCCCGGATGGGCTGGGAATGGGTTCGCGCACGGACGGCCGCGTCCTCGGCGCGTACCTGTCCGGCGGCGAAGTCGGCTTCATGTGGGGCGCGCCGATCAACGCCGGCAACGGCCGCGCGCAGCCGTTCGTCCGCGTCGCTCGCTTCAACACCAGCGATCGGACGCTGATCAACACGCAGGACATCTGGAGCGCGACGCTCGCGTTCCTCTATCCGGCCGTCGCGGTCAACGCCCGCGGCGACAAGGGCTGCGTGATGGGCTACTCGTCGTCGTCGACGTATCCGACGACCGCCGGCTTCATCGTCGACAGCTACGCGCCGAACTTCTCGGGGCAGACGATCTTCGCGATGACGACGGGCACCTCCGGCCCGAGCGGCAGCCGCTTCGGTGACTACTTCACCGTCCAGCGGCACCCCAACTACACGAACACGTTCGTCGCGACCGGCATGACGCAACGTGGAGGCTCGGCCAACGGCAACAGCGAACCGCGGTACGCGTGGTTCAGCCGCGAAGAAGTGCAGCCGGCCTACGTCGACCTGACCGTCAATTCGGCGCCCATCACTGGGATCCCGATCACGGTCGGGCACCAGGACATGAACGGGCTGCAGAACGGCACGACGAACTTCACGCGCGCCTACGCCGCCCGCCAGCAGTACGAGCTGACCGCGCCGCTGACGTTCACGTCCGGCAGCACCTACGTGTTCCACCAGTGGACCGGCACCGCTTCGGCACCGATCGACCAGCGGACACTGTCGGTGTCGGACATCGGCGTCGTCGCCGACACCGTCACGGCGAACTACGTGATCGGTCGCACGCTGACGGTCCAGTCGACGAACCCGGGCTCCGGCGTCTCGATCACGGTCGACACCGCCGACGTCAACGGCGCACAGAACGGGTCGACGTCGTTCAACCGGCTCTACAAGACCGGCCAGGCGCTGACGCTGACGGCACCGGCGACGGCAGGCGGGATCGCGTTCAAGCGGTGGCGTCTGAACGGCGTCGCGCAAGCGGTCGGCAATCGGGTCCTGAACCTGACGCTGAACGCCAACACGACGGCGATCGCCGACTACTACGTGCTGCTCGCAGGTTCGACGACGAACATCGGCAGCGGGTGCACCGGCAACACCGGCGTCCTGACGCACACGGCGACCGGCACGCTGCAGATCGGCAACACGATCACCTATCGCCTGACGCAGGGTGGGTTGCCGAGCTCGATCGTCACGATGGCGCTCGGCACGTCGACGACGAACTGGAACGGCATCCCGTTGCCCTTCAACCTCGGGATCCTCGGCGCGACCGGCTGCTCGGTCTACGTGAACCACGTCGTGCTGTTCAACGCTGCGACGAATGGCTCCGGCGCGGCGGCGCTGCCGATCACGGTGCCGAACAACCTGTCGTTGGTCGGCTTCCGGTTCCACACGCAGTACC
>JAEYTU010000449.1 GCA_023433825.1 Planctomycetota bacterium | reverse complement strand
GCCCACCCGTTTCCGGCAGGACCTGTCGGTAGCGGACGAGGACCGTGATCGCCTGCTTCGGCGGGATCGGGAAGATCCGCGCGCGCAGCATTCCGCCGCCGATGTACTCGAGCAGCCCGGGATCGCGGCGGCGACGGACGATCTCCTCGTAGATCGACCGCGCGCGGCCGGCGTCGAGGACTTCGCTCTCCATCTCCTTGCCGGCGACCGTCATCGTGAACCGATCGGCCGCGGCGTCGGCCGGCAGCGGCAGGATCCAGACCGCCTCGGCGTCCTGATGCCCGTCGTTGTGCAGGATCTGCTGCAACTCGTTGGTGGCCACGCCGTCGACGATCGTCGTCGTGACCTTCGTCGACGTCATTCGAACGTGGCCTTGCGGGGGTGTCGGTGTCGCGCGCTGCGCCACGAGGGCGGCAGTCGCCGCGAGCGGCAGCAACGTGAATGCGAGTCGGCAGAGCATCTGCCGGTGTGGATCGTGCGTCGTCATCGTCGGTCTCCTGGCGGCCGAATCGGCCGCAACCGTCGCGCGCTGGGCGGGCAGCGACGCCCAGCCCTGCGCGAACGGCGTGCCGAATGCGCCGCGTCCGACGTGGTTCCCGTGCGTTCCGTCGGCGATCAGTCGTCGATGCGCAACGCGCCGTGCAGGAACGCGAACCGATCGGCCGCTTCGTCGATCAGTTTCGACGTCGGCTTGCCGGCGCCGTGCCCGGCACTGGTCTCGACGCGCAGCAGGATCGGCGCGTCGCCACCCTGCGCGTTCTGCAGTGCCGCCGCGAACTTGAAGCTGTGGCCCGGCACGACGCGGTCGTCGTGATCGCCGGTCATGACGAACGTCGCCGGATAGCTCGTTCCCGGACGGATCCGGTGCAGCGGCGAGTAGCCGTACAGCGTCGCGAACATCTCCGGGTCGTCCGCGCGCCCGTAGTCCGACGCCCATGCCCAGCCAATCGTGAACAGGTGGTAACGCAGCATGTCGAGGACGCCGACCTCGGGGATCGCCGCGCCGATCAGGTCGGGCCGCTGCGTCAGCATCGCGCCGACGAGCAGGCCGCCGTTGCTGCCACCCTGCACGGCGAGCCGGTCGGGGCGCGTGAAGCCGTTGCGCGTCAGGTACTCGGCAGCGGCGACGAAGTCGTCGAAGACGTTCTGCTTGTTCTTCAGTCGGCCGGCGTCGTGCCAGGCCGCTCCGTACTCGGCGCCGCCGCGCAGATTGACGCTCGCGTAGACGCCGCCGTCCTCGAGCCACGCGATCGTCGTCGGCCGGAAGGCCGGCAGGATCGGGATGCGGAAGCCGCCGTACCCGTACAGCAGCGTCGGGCGCGAGCCATCGAGGCGCAGGTCGCGGCGATGCACGACGAACATCGGGATCCGCGTTCCGTCCTTGCTCTGGAAGAAGACTTGTCGCGTCAGGAACTGCGACGCGTCGAACGCGACCTTCGGCTCGGCGATCGTCGTCGTCGTGTTGGTCGCGAGGTCGTGGCGCAGGATCGAGCCGGGCTTCGTGAACGTCGTGAACGAGAAGTGGACGACGTCCGACGCGGGCTTGCCGGTCAGTTGCCCGACGGTGCCGAGGTCGGGCAGCGTGATCTCGGCCGTCTGCTTGCCGTCGCGATCGAAGACGACGACGACGTGCTTCGCGTCGCGCATGTAGCTGCAGACGAAGCGGCCGCCGGCGAACAGCGTGTCGGCGAGCGTGTCCTTCCGTTCCGGTACGATCGTCTGCCAGTGCTCGCGTGCCGGGTTCGTGATGTCGATCGCGACGATCCGTCCGCGCGGCGCGTCGGCGTCGGTCGCGAACCAGAACGTCGTGCCGTCGTTGCCGAGGAACTCATAGCCGGCGTCGAAGTCCCACAGCAGCGGCTTGATCCGCGACTCGGGTGCGATGGTCGTGTCGGGCGCGAACGACGCGATCTCGGCGATCGCGATCCGGTTCTTGCGCTCGGTGCCCTCGGAGACGCGCAGCACGAGATAGCGGCCGTCGTCGGTGACCTCCGGCGCGTAGGCGAACTTCGGCTGGTCGGGGCGCTCGTAGACGACGACGTCGGTCGTGGGGTCGGTGCCGAGCACGTGCAGGCAGAGCTGCGGGATGCGCGTCGCGGCTTGGTAAGCCGTGCCTTCCTTCGGCTCGGGATAGCGCTGGTAGAAGAACGCGCTGCCATCGGCCAGCCATGCGGCCGGCGCGAACTTGCTCCACGGGAGGGCGTCGGCGAGCGGGGTGCCGGTCGCGACGTCGAGCACGCGCCACGTGCGCCAGTCGCTGCCTTTCTCGGAGACCGCGTAGGCGAGTTTGCTGCCGTCCTTCGTGAACGCGAGGCCCGAGACCGACGTCGTCCCGTCGGCGGACAGCGTGTTCGGGTCGAGCAGCGGTGTTCCGGCCGACGTGTCGTCGTCGGCGACGTAGAGGATCGGTTGGTTCTGCAGGCCGTCGTTGCGCCAATGGAACCAGCGCGCGCCTTCGCGCGACGGCGGCGAGCGACGTTCGTGGTTCCAGAGTTCGGCGAGGCGCGTGCGCAGTCGTTCGCGGGCTGGGATCTGCGCGAGGTAGGAGTTCGTCGTCGCGTTCTGTGCCGTGATCCAGGCCTTGACGTCGGGGTCGTTCGCGTCTTCGAGCCACCGATAGGGGTCGGCGACGGCCGTGCCGTGGAAGTCGTCGGTTACGTCGACGGTCCGGGTCTTCGGTGGCGGGACCGTCGGGCGCAGCGTCGGTGCATTGGGACCGGTGGGGGCGCTGCCGCAGCCGGCCAGCGTGAGGGCCAGCGTCGTCGTCGCGAGCCCGAGCGCGCGGTGGCGCAGGAGGATGAGTCGGCGCGAGTGCGTCTGCGTCATGGCGGCGGAGGGTAGCGTTTGGCCCTGCGCGGTCCGACTCCGCTGTGGTCTTGCGTGATCGCGTCCGCTCGCTACGCTGCCGCGCCTTCGTTCCCGGATAGCTCAGTCGGTAGAGCAGCTGACTGTTAATCAGCGGGTCACAGGTTCAAGTCCTGTTCCGGGAGCCACTTCAGCGGTGATGCGACCGCGGTTTGCGCACGGCGCGAGCCCTCCATTCACGGGGAGTTGGGCGTTCGTCCATTCCGTGGGCCATTCCGACATGGTTCCGACATGGTCACGAAGGGTAAGCGGGCTTCGCGCCGACGACGGAAGCTGCCGGCCGGCATCGTCGTCGTCACGTCGGCGGACGGGTCTGACCGATTCCGGTTTTGGCTGCCGGGCAGCAGCAACGGCACGCAGGGGTTGGGCGCCGACTGTCGAGACGTTGGAGGAAGCCGTCCGGCTGCGCTACGACGCGACCAGGATCGCCGCGACTTTGCCGGCCGTGCTGGTGACCTTCGAGCAAGCCGTCGAGAACGAACGGAACCGCATCGCCCGTGGATGCCGGGCGGGCACCCTTCGCTGGTTCAACGCGCAGTTGCGCGTCCTGCTGCGATTCTTCGTCGAGGCGAAGCCGGTTGCCGCGATCAATCCGGCCGACACGAGGCTTTCATTGCCCGACGCATGGACGGCGTCAGGAGCGCACCGGGATCGGCGAAGGCGTGGGCAGAAGCGCCAGTGAGTGCATCGTCAGTTCTGCACTACAAGCGCGCGCTCCGCGGGATCCTGGCGGGTTGCAAGTTGCCTTCGAACCCGTTGAAGGCCGTTCCAGCGTCGGCGTGGCCGCGCGACCGGTCGAAGCCGACGGACGTGTTCCAGCCGGAGGAACTCGCACAGGTGCTGATGATGATCCGGCAGTCCGGTACCGCGACCGCCGAGGCCGACCACGACGTCCTGGCGTTCCTGGCGCTGACAGGGCTGCGTCGCGGCGAGTTGGCACGGCTGCGCGTCGCCGACGTCGACATCCAGCGAAGGACGATGGCGATCGACGGCAAGACGGACCGAGCCGTAGTTCGCATGAGCGCGGACGCGGTCGACGTTGTGCGTAGACTCATCGACCGCGTCTCCGGCGACATGCTGATCCCGGGAGGTGAGAACGCTGTCGCGCGGGTTTGCCGGCGATGGCGAACGCGATTGCAGGACAAGCGGCTACACGCGCATGCACTGCGTCATTCGTTCGCAACGGCCCTGTTGCGGGCCGGGCATGACATTCGGACCGTGCAACGGCACACTCGACACGCGTCGCTGGTCATGTTGCAGAGGTACTTGCACGCGACGGCGGATGACGAGGCTGTGCCAGGGAGCATCGATCTCGGACTTGGCGAGCGCGTAGACCCCAAGCACAATGATCGAGCGCGGGCATCTTCGTTTCTTATATCTATGTTAACTGGGGCTGGGTGCGCTCTATGCGAGGACCTAGGCATTATCATTGTTGGGTGGTGGGACGACGATATCCAATTTTACCCTATTATGAAATGGAAGCCGAGTCCGGGATCGTCACGTCCTGAGCGTGAGAGCGACGAGCAGTTCGATGACTTGGCCAAGACTCTCGAATCGGATCCCTCCGCTGGTGTTCTAGCCTCACCACCTGTGCGTTAACAGCCCGTTGAGGAAGTGGTCGGCGTCATCGGCGGACTCAGGATGTGATCCTTCGAGCAATCGCGAGCCCGATTCGATTCCGTCGGCGTCCGCTCACGATCGTGATTGTCAGCCAGTGACAAATCGTCGCCCAAACGACCACGAAGCTCGCGAGAAGGT
>JAEYTU010000640.1 GCA_023433825.1 Planctomycetota bacterium | reverse complement strand
GCGCGGTCCGACGCGCCGCCCGTTCTGGCGCACCGTGCTCGGCTCGCTGTGGCGCAACCCGCGCTCGATTCGCTACACCGGCGCGCTGATCGCGCTCTACGTGCACTTCGGTCCGTTCTCTCGCTACGTCGCGAGTCGCATCCGAACGTCGCTGACGACGGCGCGCGCCGACGAAGCAGCACCGACGCCGCGACCGGTCGCCGAGACGGCGTCCGCGTAGCGCCCCGCGCCCCGCGTCAGACGTTTTCGCGCCGCGGCGGCAGCACGACGTTCGCGAACAGGACGCCGGCCGCCAGCGAACTCGCAATCAGCAGCATCCCGAAGACCAACTCGACTCCCGGCAGAACGTCTTTCGCCAGCACCGACGTCAGCCCGCGGAAGCCGATGCTCCCGGGCACGAGGATCAGCAGCCCGGGCGTCGAGACGATCGCGGCCGGCCGGCGCCGCAGATGCGCGAACGCATTGCTGAACGTCGCGACGAGGAACGCGCCGAAGAACGCGCTCAACTCGCGACCGAACGCCGGCGCGCCGAGCGTCGCACCGAGCAACGCCAGCAGCACGCCGGCGACGACCCACGGCAGATCGCGCGGACCGACGCGCAGCAGCACCGCGGCCGTGAACGCGAACCCGACGGCGGCGAGCCACCGGAACACACCCGGCAGTTCGACCGGGATCACGTTCGGCGCGACGCCGAACAGCAGCTCCGCCGTGTGATCGCCGACGCCGACGCCGACGGCCATCGTCAGCAGGATCACGAACGCCCCCATCAGCCGCGACGTCCCCGAACTGAGGTGCTTCGTCGCGAGTTCGACGATTCCGGTCGTCACGGCCATCCCGGGCAGCAGCACGATCAGACTCGCGAGGCTCGCGATGCGAACCGACAGCGGCAATCCCGCCGCCGCGAGCGCGTGGACGATCGTGACGGCGAGGAAGCACGCGATCGGCTGATAGGCCCGCTGCATCGCGCCGTAGCGCCGCGTCAGCAGGTCGAACGCGCCGATCGAGCCGCCGACGAGCGCCGCCGCCGTCAGCTCGTAGACCCCGCCGGAGAGGAACACCGCCGCCGCGGCACAAGCGAACGCATGCGCGATCAACGTCGTCGTCGCGCCGTACGGCGGCGGCGTCGCCATCGCTTCGGTGATCCGTTGCGTCGCCGCGTCGACGTCGAGCTTGCCGTCCAAGATCTCGTCGAGGATCCCGTAGAGCCGGCCGAGCTTGTCGAGGTTGACCTCGCCCGGTTCGACGCGCAGCAACAACGCATGCGCGGTGTCGCGCGGTCCGATCGCGAGGAACATCGACGTCGGCGTCGAGAAGAACTGCGCCTCCAGCCCGAACCGCCGTGCGCAGGCGCCGAGCGCGTCCTCGGTCCGGTGCGCCGGGCTTCCGCAGACGTGCAGCGCCTCGCCGAGCGCGACGAGCAACCGGGCCGCTGTCACGCGATCACGTCCGGCGACGGAGTTGGCCGCACGCCGCGTCGGCGTCGGCACCGGCCGAGTCGCGGATCGTCGCGAAGATCCCGTGCGCCTTGACGCGTCGCACCAGTTCGACGACGCGCGCGCGCGGCGTCGGCGCGAACGGCAGGTCGTCGACGCGATTCCAGACGATGAAGTTCACGTACCCGCGCACGCCGCGCAGCAGCCCAGCGAGCTGCTCGACGTCCTCGTCGCGATCGTTGACACCTTCGAGGAACGTCCACTCGAACTGCACGGGGATCCCCATCGTCCTCGCGTATCCGTCGGCCGCGGCGACGAGGTCTGCGAGCGGGTCGCGACTGGCGTGCGGCAGCAGGTCGCGTCGCGTCCGTTCGTCGGCGCTGTGCAGCGAGAACGCGAGGCACGGCTTCGCGTCGCTCGCCTGCAGTCGTTCGAGCGCGCGCAGCGATCCGACCGTCGACAGCGTCTGCTTGCGAAACCCGATCCCCGCGTCGCGACGGATCCGCGCGACGACGTCGAGCACGGCGTCCAGGTTGTGCGTCGGCTCGCCCATCCCCATGTAGACGACGCGGTGCATCGGCATCTCGCGGCGCGCGTGGACGAGTTGTTCGACGATCTCGTCGGCCGACAGGTTGCGAATCAGCCCGTCGCGCCCGCTCGCGCAGAAGCGACAACGAACGGCGCATCCGACCTGCGTCGAGACGCAGACGGTTCCGGTCGGCATCGCGACGGTCTCGATCGTCTCGCCGTCGCGCAGTCGCAGCACGAACTTGACCGTCCCGTCGCCGGCGACGCTGCGCGCGTGGACGCGCGTCGCCATCCCGTCGTCGGCGAACGCGCACAGCGCGTTCCACTGCTCGGTCGACATCGGCTGTCCGCGCTGCGCGAATGCGTCCTGCGTCAACGCCTCCCCACGCATCAGGAACCGCCGCGCCAGCCGCGCCTTCGGCGGCGCGAGCAGCGCATCGAGCGTCGAGAGGGAAGTCAGCCCGTTCATCGGCGCGGGAGGATAGTCAGAAGTCGGTGCGGGGCACCTTCTTCTCAGCGCACGACGACCAGCCAGACCGAGAGAACCGCGAGACTCGCGAGCGTGACGACGACCCCGACCGCGGCGTGTTCGCGGAACGTGACGACGATCCCGGCGCGCCGCGCCTGCTCCAGGACGATCAAGTTCGCGATGCTGCCGATCGTGATCAGGTTGCCCGCGAACGTCGACGCCACGGCCAGCACGCACCACGACAGCGTGTCGGCGGGGTCGATCAGCCGGACGAGCAGCATCGTCGCCGGGACGTTGCTGACGAGGTTCGACAGCGCCGCCGCGACCCCGGTCAGCAACCACGGGTTCCCGACGTCGACGCCGGCCGCCGAGAGTTCGCCCATGACTGCCGCCGGGACACCGTGGACCTCGATCCCGTGGACGACGACGAACAGCCCGAAGAACAGGACGAGCAGACTCCAGTCGACGCGTTCCAGATAGGCATTCGTCGGATGCCGACGTGCGAGCAGGACGAACCCAGCGACGCCCATCGCCGACAGCTCGCGCGGCACCGGCGTCGAGAACAGCACGACGAGCGCGACCGTCGCCAGGCACGCCTTCCACAGCCCGCCGCGATCGACCGGCGGCACGACCGGCGACTCCGCCGCGAGCGACATTCCGCGCAGCCGCCCGCGATACATCCAGCACAGCACACCGAACGCGATCGCCAGCGACGCGACGACCGGCGGCATCGCCCACGCCGTGAACGCCCAGAAACCGAGCCCGCCGTACTGCCCGATCAGCATGTTCTGCGGGTTGCCGATCAGCGTCGCGGCCGACCCGATGTTGCTCGCGAGCGCGATCCCGAGCAGGAACGGGACCGGGTTCAACGGACTGCGCTGCAGAGCGACGGCGAGGATCGGCGTCAGCGCCAGACAGACGACGTCGTTGATCAGCAGCGCCGACCCGGCCGCAGACGCGGCCATCGTCGTCGCCAAGAAGCGCCGCGGCCGGTCGGTCTGCCGCCGCAGTCGATCGGCGAGCCACGGGTAGAACCCGGTCAGCTGGAATTGCGCGTTCAGGATCATCGTCCCGAACAGCAGCAGCATCGTCGGCACGTGCACCGCCGCCGGGAGCGCGTCCAGCGGAACGACGCCGCAGACCAACATCGCGATCGCGCCGCACAGCGCGATGCCGGTCCGATCGAGTGCCGTGCCCGGCACGCGGCCGATCGCGACGGCTGCGTAGGTGACGACGAACAGTGCGACCGGCAGCGGCTCTAGGCGGATGGTTCGGCCTCCACGCGCACCAACACGTGGCCCTGGTCGACCGTCGCGCCGACCGTCGCACGCAGTTCGACGACGCGGCCGGCGATCCCCGCCGTCAGCTTGTGCTCCATCTTCATCGCCGTCAGGACGACGAGCGTGCGGCCCTTCTCGACGGCGTCACCGACGGTGACCGCGACCGACTGGATCGTCCCGGTCATCGGCGCCTCGACGACGCCGCCGCCGCCCTCGGCGCCAGCGCGCGCGCGCGCGCCGGCCGCTTCGACGACGAACGTCCGCCCGTCGACGCGGACGTGCAGCTTGCGCCCGAACGGCGCCGACGCCGCGCGGTGGACGACCCCGTCGAGCGTGAATGCGATCCGACCATCGGGCAGCCGCTCTGCTTCGATCTCGTGTGCGGCGTCGCCGACGTGGACGACGTAGCGGCGCCCGGCGACATGACGCAGCGACACCGCGCACGTTCCGCCGTCGGTCACGAACTCCTTGCGGATCGTCATCGCCGCTCCTCCCCGACGCGCAGCGCGCCGATCGTCTGCCACGGTGTCGAGACGTTCGTCGCGACGCCGCCGGTGCCCCCTCCGCCACCGTTCCCTCCCGCGCCCGAGAGCGCGTGGCCGAGGACC
>JAEYTU010000639.1 GCA_023433825.1 Planctomycetota bacterium | reverse complement strand
GGAGCTAGGCGGGTCCATCGAGGATATAAGCAAGATCGAAGGCATCTTGCTGTTAAAGCAGAAGGAATCCGAGCGAAAGCAGAAGCAACTCGATGCCTTCGACTTCCGCGCCAACGACAAGCAGAGTACTAAACAGTTGGTTGATGATGTCGACGAGCGCATCGCGTGGCTCAACGCTGAACGTTATTCGCTAGTCCACAATAAAAAGAAGATCGTCGCTTCCTTGGAAGACGATCGGATAGGATTCAGCCCTGATGAGGCGAAGCGTCTTTTTGAGGAAGCCGGAGTGTTGTTCGATGGGCAGATCAAGCGAGATTTTGAGCAGTTGATCGCCTTCAATCGAGCGATCACGGAGGAACGCCGTGGCTATTTGTTGGAAGAACGCGCGGAAGTCGAGGCGGCGCTTAAACGCGTCAATGCTGAGTTAAGTGCGTACGGTAAGAAGCGTTCGGACATGCTTTCGTTTCTGAGCGCCACCGATGTTTTTGGTAAGTACAGGCAGATCTCGGACGAGCTGGTAACGCTGCGCGCCGACCTCATAACTCTGGAGCGTCAACGCGGCTACCTGCGCCGTCTGCAGGAATTGCGATCCGCAATTAGAGCCTTGACCGAAGAGCGCGGACAACTGCAAGCTCAGATCGAAGTCGATGTCGAGGCGCAGAACGCTGACCGGGACAGCTTGTTCTCGTCGATCCGCGTATTCTTCAATGAGATTGTCGAAGAGGTGATTGATCGTAAGGCACTGTTGAGCGCGTCCCCCAATGGCGCAGGGCACTTGGAGTTCAAGGCAGAGATTCTCGACGGTTCAGGCAACGCAACCAGCGCCGACCTCGGACATACGTATCGAAAGCTGCTTTGCATTGCGTTCGATCTCGCCGTACTGCGTGCGCGGTTGAACAGCAAGTATCCCCGCTTCGTTTTTCACGACGGTGTGTTCGAGTCGTTGGATGATCGGAAGAAGGAGAAGCTTCTTGCGGTCATTCGTAGATATGCAGATATGGGCCTTCAGCCCATAATCACGCTGATAGACTCGGACCTGCCGGTTCGATCGGACAGCGCCGATTCCGTTTTTCACAGTGACGAGATCATTGTGACGTTGCACGATGAGGGTGATCGTGGAAGACTGTTCAAAATGCGTGCATGGTAAGCGTGCGGATAGAAACATCTATCGCAGTGAGTTGGCGGACCGGCGGGCGGCCCGAGGGGCCATAGCGACCGCAGACCCCGAAGGTCGCCGCTGTGCTCAAACTGTGCTCACTTTCCGCCGAACATCGCGAACCCGGCGAACCTGGACAACGCGACCTCGCGCGCTATGATCCGTCGCCTGTTGCTCTTACACATAACCGCCTGACCCACCCGCACTTCGGACGCGCGTCATTGACCGCCTCATAACCCGAAGGTCACAGGTTCGAATCCTGTCCCCGCTACCAGTTGCAAGTGCAGGGTGGTCAGGCTCTTAGGCCTGCCCACCCTGCGCCGTTATTGGGAAGTCGTCTCCACCCAATCATCGCTCAATCAACGGGCCCCCGGCCGCGGACGACTCACGCTGCGACGCCGTCAGCCACCACCCGATCCCGACGAACAGCGGGCCCGTCGCTAGGAAGCCGAGGTCCCACAGCAACTGATCGGGATGCCCCGGGCGAACGTGATGCAGGCCGAGGATCTGATGGTTGATCAGGCCCTCGACGAAGTTGAACAGGCCCCAGCCGGCGAGCATCGACGCCCCGAGTGCGCGACCATCCCACGGCTGCCACTGACGGCGCGCACGAAACAGCAGCACGACACCGACGAGCGTCACGACCCAGACGAGGGCGTGGAAGTAGCCGTCTTGGACATTCTGCTGCTGAAGGTCCTCGACCGACGTGGGCTGGCAGGTCGCGGTCTCGCAGATCAGGTGGTGCCAACCCAGGATCTGGTGAAGGACGATCCCGTCGACGAATCCGCCGAGGCCGACGCCAAGCGTGAGTCCTGCCTTGGTCAGGGGTGAGAGCGGTTGCATCGTGTCGGCCCGGCAACTCGCGCTCCGCGCACCGTCGCTGCTCCCACTACCCCGAGTGCATGCGCACCCAGGACACGAAGTCGGCTTCGCTGACCTTGCTGCTGGCCAACCCTTCGATCATCGCGACGGTTTCACGTTCCGGCGGGTCGAACCGGACGCCATTCAGCCCGAGGAACACGCGAACGAGCACGAACGCAACCCGCTTGTTGCCGTCGATGAACGGGTGGTTCTTGGCGATCCCGTGGGCGTACGCCTTCGCGAGTACGCACAGATCACGAGACTCGAACGCGAGGACGTTCTGAGGCCGGCTCAACGCGGACTCCAGCAGCCCCCGGTCGCGAGTTCCGCTGGCCCCGCCGAACGTGGCGATCAACTGCTCATGGAACAGGACCACGTCGTCGACCGTGAGCCACTCGGGTTCGGCGGTCATTTCGCGAGGTCCCGCAGCGCGTTCTCGTACTTCTTCATGGTGTCGCGAAGCAGCGCGAGCTTGCGCTCCCGCTTGGTGTCGACGCGGCGCAACTCGACGCGACCGTCCGGTTGCTGCGCGAGCGTCAGGATCTCACCGTCCGTGCCCTCGATGCCGAGGGCCTCGAGGGCTTCCTTGGGCAGGATGACGCCGACGGAAGTGCCGACGCGCTGAATGCGAAGTTCGATCATGGGTCACCGGGGTCGTCACGATGTTCTCACGTGCCCGCTGGCCGTCCCATCCCGTACGCGTCGCTTCCTCGGGGCAAACCCCGCGACCCCCGGGCATGCACGTTGCTCCGCCACCCGCGACCCGCGCAACCGCGCCCCACGCACGCAACCGACACTCCGAATGGAACAAAGGGCGACGCGATGACCGAACAGAGCACGACGGTGAATCTCTCCTCCGACAACGAAGTCACGATTCGGCGGACGTTCGACGCCCCGGCGAAGGAAGTGTTCGAAGCGTGGACGAACCCGATCCACGTCAAGAAATGGTGGGCGCCGCGGACGCTCGGACTCGCGGTCGTCGCGTGCGACGCCGACGTCCGGATCGGCGGGAGCTACCGCTACGTCGTCCGAACGTCGACCGGCGACGACTTCGCGTTCTCGGGCGCCTACACGGACGTCGTTCGGCCGTCGCGGCTCGTCTACACGCAGGTCTTCGAGTCGCGCCACGCCGTCGGCGCATCCGTCATCACGGTCACGTTCACCGAGACGAACGGCCGCACCGAGGTCGTCTCTCGCGAAGTGCACCCGTCGAAGTCCGCGCTGGAAGAGATGCTCGCATCGGGGATGGAGCAGGGCGTGCGCGTCACGATGGATCAGCTCGAGGAAGTGCTCGTCGAGCTGCTGCGCGGTCGCCGGTGAGCGACCGCGCGCGCGGCGCTCAGTTCGCGACGAGCGAGACGCCGTTCGTCGTGACGTAGCCAGCCGGAGCGACCGGGTCGACGACGGCCGACTGGATGTGAACGGTGCCGATCGCGCTGGCCGGCACGGTCAGGTTCAAGAACGCGCGGCCGTTCGCGTCGGTCATCGCCGGGAG
>JAEYTU010000405.1 GCA_023433825.1 Planctomycetota bacterium | reverse complement strand
GCTCGCGTCGACGCGGCTCTCGACCGGGATCGTGACGCTGCTGTCGCTGCCGCTCGGCGAGGACCGATTCCCGCGCTACACGCCGATCGGCGATCGGCTGCTGTTCAGCCGCAGCCTCGCGTCGGTCGGTCGCGACGGACTGCGGCTGCACGTCGCGCGCTCCGACGGCACCGACGCCGTCCTGCTGCAACCCGATCGCCGCTACGAGACGTTCGGTGCGGCGGCCTTGCCGCGGCTCGGGCCGTATGTCGCACCCGGGGCGCCGCAGCCGTCAATTCCGGCCGATCGCGACGTCACGTTGTTGGCCGGCTTCCGAACGCTCGGGAACGTCGAATCACTGCGGACCGCCGACGGCCGCGTCCTCGCGATCGCGACGTCGACGATCCGTGGCCGGGAGGTCGCGGCGATCGGCGTGCGAACCCCGTTGCAGACGCCGACCGAAGTCGCCGACGTCACGATCACCGTCGTCGCGCGAACGACTCGCACCGACGCCGACTCGTTCGTTCGCATCGCACTCTGGGACACGATCCGCGCGCGCTACGACACGGTCGTCGAACGCGTTGCGCCGACCGAGTGGACGACGTCGACGTTCACGTTCTCGCACCTTCGCTACGTCGATCGCGATGGCCGACTGCGGTTCGAGGTCATCGCGGACCTCGCATCCGGCGCGCAGTCGGAGCTGCAACTGGACGTCACGGCGACCGAATGGCGGCCGCTCGGCCGCTGACGCGCGTAGCACGCCGACGCAACTTCGAAGTGGCGCCTTCCGACCGGGCTCGCATATCCTCGCGCGCTCCGCGAACGAGTCCGGCGCAGCCGCCGCGGTCCACCTTTTTCCCCCTGGAACGTCAGCCCTTGACGGAATCGACCCTCCTCCTGATCCCCGCCTGCAACGAGGCTGGGCGCATCGGCACGGTCATCGATTCGATCCGCGCGACCCGACTGCCGCTCGACGTGCTCGTCGTCGACGACGGCAGCCGCGACGAGACGGCGGCGGAAGCGCGGCGGCATGGGGCGCACGTGCTCCGGCATCCGTTCAACCTCGGCTACGGGACCGCGCTGCACACCGGCTATCAGTTCGCCCGCCGCCACGGCTACCAGCGCGTCGTCCAGATGGACGCCGACGGGCAGCACGACCCGTGCTCGTTGGTCGCTCTGCTCGAAGGTCTCGACAACGGCGCCGACGTCGTCGTCGGGTCGCGGTACCGCACCGACCACCCACCGGCGACGAGCTGGCTCCGCCGCGTCGGCTCGACGATGTTCGCTTGGATCGTCCGCCGCTGGACCGGCATCGCGATCACCGACCCGACGTCCGGCTATCAGGCGTTGTCGCAACGCGCGCTGGCCGAGGTCACGAAGGACACGTTCCCCGAGGACTATCCCGACGCCGACGTGCTGATCAGTCACGCGCGCGCGGGGCTGCGCCTCGTCGAAGTCCCCGCCGTCATGCATCCGCGCCTCGGCGGCGTCAGCATGCATCGCGGCGGCAAGGCGGCGTACTACGGCTACAAGATGTTCCTGACCCTCTGCCTGATGCCGGTGCGACGCCGCTCGCACTATCGCGCCGCCGTCGGCGCCGGCGCAGCCCCGAGCCCGACGCCGAGTTCTTCGCCAGCGTCGACTCCGGAGGCGCGTCACCCGTGATCGCGTTCTCGGAGATCCTTCCCGGTCGCCAACAGGCGATCGCGATCGTGCTGGCGATCGCCGTTCTCGGGATCGTGCTCGAACTCGTCCGCAAGCGCCGCCTGCGCGAGGAGTACTCGGTCGTCTGGGTCGTGACGGCGGTTCTCGTCCTCGCGCTCGCCGTCGAGCAGCGCCTGCTGCGCTTCTTGATGTCGCTGTTCGGCGCGCAACAGGGCAACTCGGTCCTGTTCTTCTGCGCGCTCGTGTTCCTGATGCTGATGGCGCTGCAGTTCTCGGTCCGCCTGTCGCGCCTGACGCTGCGCAACAAGATGCTCGCGCAGCGCGTCGCACTGCTCGAGCACGAGATCACCGAGATCGCGCGGAAGCAGCGCGAACTCAGCCCTGCCGCCGAGTCTCGATCGCCTGCGAACGAAGACATCGTCGCCTGACGCGCGGCGGCATCGGGCGGCATCGGGAGATGGAGAACTGATGAACACCGACTTCTTGATCGACCTCGGACTGACACCTGAACACCCGGGCGTCTACGACGGCAGATTCCACGCGACGTTCGGCGCGGTGCACGAAGTGCGGACGCCGATCACCGGCGACGTCATCGGCAGCGTGCGGCTCGCGCGCGCCGACGACTACGAACGCGCGAGTGCGGCCGCGCACGAGGCGTTCCTGCGGTGGCGCGCCGTCCCGGCGCCGGCGCGCGGCGAGATCGTGCGGCGGATCGGGCTCGTGCTGCGCGAGCGAAAGGAAGCGCTCGGGCGCCTCGTCGCGCTGGAGACCGGCAAGCTGCTCGAGGAAGGGCGCGGCGAGATCCAGGAGTGCATCGACATCGCCGACTTCGCCGTCGGTCTTTCGCGCCAGCTCTACGGGATGACGACGAAGTCCGAACGTCCGCTGCACGCGATGCGCGAGACGTGGCACCCGATCGGCACGATCGGCGTCGTGACGGCGTTCAACTTCCCGGCCGCGGTCTGGGCGTGGAACGCGATGCTGAGCCTCGTCTGCGGCGACGCCAACCTCTGGAAGCCGTCACTGAAGGCGCCGCTGACGGCCATCGCGATGACGCGCGTCGTCGGGTCGGTGCTCGAAGCCGAGGGTTTCGGCGCGCTGGCGTCGCTCTGCATCGGCACCGACGACGAAGTCGGCGGTCGGCTGCTCGACGATCCCCGGATCCCGGTCGTCAGCGCGACCGGTTCGACGCGGATGGGTCGCATCGTCGCACAGCGCGTCGGTGCGCGGCTCGGACGGACGATCCTCGAGCTCGGCGGCAACAACGCGATCATCGTCCTCGACGACGCCGACCTCGACATGGCCGTGCGTGCGATCGCATTCGGCGCGGTCGGCACGGCAGGCCAACGCTGCACGACGACGCGTCGCGTTCTCGTGCAACGTTCGGTGCAGGCCGAACTCGAACGCCGCCTCGTCCGCGCCTACGGGCAGGTCGCGATCGGCGACCCGCTCGTCGAAGGCACGTTGATGGGACCGTTGATCGACCAGGGCGCCGTCGCGCAGATGCTGCACGCGCTCGAACAGGCGCGCGCGCAGGGCGGCGAGATCCTGTGCGGCGGCTCGCGTGCGCCGATGCCGGGTGCGCTCGCGCGCGGCAACTTCGTCCAACCGACGATCGTCCGATGTGCGTCGCAGATCGCGATCGCGCGCGAGGAGACGTTCGCGCCGATCCTCTACGTGATCCCGGTCGACGACCTCGACCACGCCATCGCGCTGCACAACGACGTCCCGCAGGGACTCAGCTCGGCGATCTTCACGCTGAACGTCCGCCACGCCGAGCGCTTCCTGTCGGAGACCGGCAGCGACTGCGGCATCGCGAACGTCAACATCGGGACGTCCGGCGCCGAGATCGGCGGCGCGTTCGGTGGCGAGAAGGAGACCGGCGGCGGCCGCGAGTCGGGCAGCGACTCGTGGAAGGCATACATGCGCCGCCAGACGTCGACCGTGAACTACGGGACGTCGCTGCCGCTCGCGCAGGGCATCCGGTTCGATCTGTGAGACCTTCGACTCGTGAGACCACGACGATGACGACACTTCCCCCCGCGGTCCCGGCCGCCGCACTCCCGTCCGAAACCCACGTCTACTTCGCGGCGGCGGCCGTCTGCGTCGCGACGTTCCTGACGTGGTTCTCGTTCCCCGACCTCGGCGGACAGATCGGCAATCCCGGCGAGCTGTTCTCGGCGTTGTCCGGTGGGCAGTTCTCCGGGTCGTTCTCGGGGTTCAAGACCGGTGAGGGGAAGGTCGCATTCTTCGCAGCGATCGTCTGCGCGGGACTGACGTGGGCCGACGCCAGCGGATCGGCGAAGTGGGATCGCGCGCATTCGCTGCTCGGTGCGGCCGCGGCCGGCGCCGTCGCGCTGATCGCTCCGGTCGTCGGCTGGCTCAACGCCGACCCGTTGAAGGGTGGCTTCGGGCTGTACCTCGCGATCGCCGCCGGTGGCGCGCTCGCGTACCTCGCGATCCAGCGGCTCAACGCACACAACCGCCACCGGCCGTCGCCGCCGGCCGGCGCGTGATCGTCGCCGCGCTGCGACCGGTCGTCGTCGCCGCAGCTCTGGTCGTCGTCGTGCAGGACCCGCAGAACGCCGCAGCTCGCGCGCGCCCGCGCGATCTCGGCGTCGTCGTCGGGGTGCTGCCGGCCGGCGCGCACGATCGGATCACCGACGTTTCCGGCGTGACGGTTGGGCACTGCACGGTGCGCGTCGGTGACGACGTCGCGACCGGCGTCACGATCGTTCGCCCGCACGGCGGCAATCTGTTTCGCCAGAAGGTCCCAGCCGCGGTCGCCGTCGCGAACGGGTTCGGCAAGCTCGCGGGCAGCACGCAGGTCGTCGAGCTCGGAGAGCTGGAGACGCCGATCGCGCTGACCGGGACGCGTTCGGTCGGTGTCGTCGTCGATGCGCTGGTCGAGTGGACGATGGCGCAGGCGGGCAACGGCGCGGTGCACTCGGTCAACGCCGTCGTCGGCGAGACGAACGACGGCTGGCTGTCCGACGCACGCGGCTCGCACGTGACGGCGGCACACGTTCGCGCGGCGATCGACGACGCGAAGGTCGCGTTCGACGGCGGCTCGATCGGCGCCGGGACCGGGACGCGGTGTTTTGGATGGAAGGGCGGAATCGGCACGGCCTCGCGGCGCGTCTCGGATCACGTCGTCGGTGTGCTCGTGCAGACGAACTTCGGCGGGCGGCTGTCGGTGTGCGGCGTGCCGATCCCGGGGCCGGATGCGGGCGCGGGTCGTGGTGCGGGCGGCGGCGAGTCGCGCGACGGCTCCTGCATGATCGTCATTGCGACCGACGCGCCATTGTGTGCGCGCAATCTGCGCCGCCTCGCCGAACGCGCATTCGCCGGCATGGCGCGCACCGGCGCGTCGTTCAGCAATGGCAGCGGGGATTACGCGATCGCATTCAGCACGGCCGAGTCGCAACGGATCGACGTCGACGCCAAGTCGCCGACGACCGGCGGCGCCGTCGTTCGCAATGAACGGATGACGCCGTACTTCGAGGCCGCCGCCGAAGCGACCGAGGCCGCGATCGTCGACGCGCTGTTCCGCGCCGGCGACGCGCGCGGGCGCGACGGGCGTGTCGCGCGGGGGTTACCGGTCGACGACGTCGTTCGACGAGTGCGCGAGGCGCGCGGGAAGTGAGACTCCGCGACGTTGCGGATCGGGGGGTTCCCGATTCGCCGCACGATCCTCAGCGTGCCCCGCTTCCAGTTCTCCGGCCCGCCAG
>JAEYTU010000397.1 GCA_023433825.1 Planctomycetota bacterium | reverse complement strand
GCGCCGATCATCGCGCCGATCAACCCACCGCCGCCGTCGCTCGACGACTGGGAACCGACGAGCGAACCCGACCACAGCTCGGTGCCCGTCGCTGTGTCGACGATCCGCATGCCGACCTCGACCTCGGCGACCGACGACAGCACGACGTAGCTGACGCCCCACCTGCGGATCGTCGCGTAGAGGACCGCATCGGCGCCGAACACCTCACGCAACTTCGACAGCGGCACGCCGTGCATCTCCGTCGGCGTCGGCAACCCGTTCTCGCGCATCAGCGCGTCGACGACGGCGACCGGGAACACGTAGTACCCGCGTTCGGCGAGCGGCCGCGTCACGGCCGACAAGAACGCATACGGCGCTGCCGCTTCCGGCGACTCGTTGAGCGGCGGCAGCACGAGCAGGGATCGCGGCGGATGCGCCATGAACGCCGAGTAGTCGAATGGCGTCGTCGAACACGCACCGAGCATCGCGCACACCGACACGAACCCGCGGACTGCGAACGTCGACGCTCTCACTTGCGCAGCCTCGCGATCATCCCGTCGACGAACGCGCGACTCTCCGGATACGCCTCCGCCTCGGCGCGGAGCCACCGTTCGCACTCGGCGCGATTGCCGGCGTCGGCGTGCATCCACGCCAGATGCGCGCGGACACCCGGCGGCACGAGCCGCTGCGCGGCCAGCGTCGCCTCGACCTGCTCCTGCAACCGCGCGGTTGCGTCGGCCGGATCCATCGCGCCCGGCTCCAACCACGCGCGCCGCAGCATCGACTCGTAGCCACCCCATTCGTAACGCGGCGCCGTGCCACACGACACGATCGTCGCGAACGCGAGACACGCGAACGCGCGCGCCGCGCCACTCATCGCGGCGCCGTCCACTTGCCGGCTTCCATGTCGTCGACGAGCCGATCGACGGCTTCGCGAACGGCGAGGTCGAGCACCTTCCCGTTCAGCGTCGAGTCGTAGGCGGCGCGCGACCCGAACCCGAGCACCTCCTGGTCGCTCAACAGGTACTCGCCGGCGCCTTCGAACGTGTGCACGACGCGCGACGTCCGCGCGTCGACGAGTTGGAACGTCACGCGCGCGTACGCGGCTTGGTCCTTCCCGCGACCGAGGATCCCGTACAGCGCGCGGTCGGTGACCTCGCGACGTCCGAACTCCGTGACCTGCCCGGTGACCAGCAACTGCGCGCCGGACACCGCCGACGCCGTGCCCGACAGCGTTGCCTCGCGTTCGATCTCGGCGAGGTTGCTGCGGTCGAGCACGTCGAACCGCCGCGACTGCGCCAAGTGCCCCTGCAGGATCGTTCGCGCCTGCCCGCCGAGCCGGTCTTCGCCGTCGCTGAAGATGCCGCGCAGGTACGGCGACCGGTTCTGCACCTGACCGAGCGCCAGCGGAACGCGCGGGCCTTCATAGGTGCGAGCGGCGGCGCGGGACTGCGTCGGTTCGATGCGGCGACTCGATTCGGTCGCACCACAGGCGGCGAGCGCCGCGAGCGCGACCAGCAAGGCGACACCGGCGAACGGGGCGCGGGCGAAGCGGGTCGATCCGGTGGCACGGAGGATGGACGCCAAGGCTCGTTCTGACTTCACGCCGGCAGTATCGCAGGAAGGTCCCCGCCGCCGCTGGCCGCGGTCGGAATCCTCCGGTTACATGGCGCGCCCATGTCGTCGCTCCTTCGATCGATCGCCGCGTTCGCACTCTTCGCGAGTCCGGCGGTCGCCCAGCAGGAGCCGCAGCAGGTGACCGCGCCACAGCCGGTCGACTTCCGCAACGACGTCCACCCGATCCTCGTCGAGCACTGCGCGCCGTGTCACGGTCCGCAGCGACAGCGCGCGATGCTGCGGCTCGACGCGCGCGCGCCGGCACTGCTCGGCGGCAAGTCGGGTCCGGCGATCGTGCCGGGCGACGCTGCGCACAGTCGCCTGATCGAACGCGTGACCGCGATCGACCCGCGCCTGCGAATGCCGAAGGACCAAGACCCGCTGTCGCCCGGTGATCTCGCGAAGCTGCGCGCATGGATCGACGCCGGCGCCGTCTGGCCGGACGACGTCGGGCCGAACGTCGAAGGCGATCTGCGCCACTGGTCGTTCCGGCCCGTCGACGCGCCGACCGTGCCGCGCGTCGACGACCCGTTCGTCACGACGTCGATCGACGCGTTCGTCGCGCGCCAACTGCGCGCGCGCGGCGTCGCGCCTGCGCCGGAAGCGGATCGGCGCACGTTGCTGCGGCGTGTCACGCTCGACCTGACCGGGCTCCCGCCGACGCCGCAGGAGGTCGACGCATTCGTCGCCGATGCGTCGCCCGACGCCTACGCGAACGTCGTCGACCGACTGCTGGCGACCGACGCCTACGCCGAACGTCAGGCGCGCCATTGGCTCGACCTCGCGCGCTACGCCGACTCCGACGGCTACGCGATCGACGCGCCGCGAACGATGTGGCGGTATCGCGACTGGGTCATCGACGCCTACGCGTCGGACATGCCGTTCGACCGCTTCACGATCGAACAACTCGCCGGCGACTTGCTGCCGCGCGCGACGCAAGCGCAGCGGATCGCGACCGGCTTCCACCGGAACACGATGCGCAACGACGAGGGCGGCGTGGATCCGGAGGAGTTCCGGATCGAAGCCGTCAAGGACCGCGTCGGCACGACGGCGACCGTCTGGCTCGGGTTGACGATGGCGTGCGCGCAGTGTCACGACCACAAGTACGACCCGCTGACGCAGGAGGAGTTCTATCGGCTCTATGCGTTCTTCGACGGTGACGACGACAAGGCGTTGCTCGTCGACGCGGCTGCGGTGACCGATCGCAAGAATCGGGCACAGGTCGCCGCCGCGAGCGCACCGGTGCTCGCCCGTCGCGCGAACGGGCGCGTCTCGCGCGTGCACGAGGCCGGTGACTTCACGCGGCCCGGCAAGGTCGTCGTCCCCGGCGTTCCGGCGGTGCTGCATCCGTTCGAGAAGCGCAGCAGCGGCGCCGAGGCGACGCGGCTCGATCTCGCCCACTGGCTCGTCGACCCGGCGAATCCGCTGACGGCGCGTGTGACGGTCAATCGCGTCTGGCAGCAGTTGTTCGGGCGCGGGCTCGTCGCGACCGAGGAGGACTTCGGCAGTCAGGGCGCGCCGCCGACGCATCCGGAGTTGCTCGATCACCTCGCCGCCGAGTTCGTCGCCGACGGCTGGTCGCACCGGCGTCTGCTGCGTCGGATCGTGCTGTCGTCGACGTACCGGCAGGCGTCGCTCCAGCGTCCCGATCTCGCGGCGGCCGATCCCGACAACGAACTGCTCGCGCGACAGGTGCGGCTGCGGCTCGACGCCGAGATCGTGCGCGACGTCGCGCTGGCGGCGTCCGGGCTGCTGACGGCGAAGGTCGGCGGACCGAGCGTGTTCCCGCCGCAACCCGACGGCGTGCTCGCGCAGGGACAGGTCGAGCGGAAGTGGAACGTCAGCGACGGCGCCGACCGCTACCGGCGCGGTCTCTACACGTTCCGCTACCGCGGGACGCCGTATCCGGCGTTGGCCGTCTTCGACGCGCCGTCGGGGATCGAGACCTGCACGCGGCGCTTGCGATCGAACACGCCGCTGCAGGCGCTGACGCTGCTGAACGACGCCGCGTTCCACGAGGCGGCGGTTGCGTTGGCGGCG
The DNA here is from genome assembly GCA_023433825.1 of Planctomycetota bacterium. Classification (GTDB taxonomy): domain Bacteria; phylum Planctomycetota; class UBA1135; order UBA1135; family UBA2386; genus JAEYTU01. Next base: position 6,341 of record JAEYTU010000397.1, on the reverse strand, counting down.
CGCATTCGCGCGGCCGGCGACGACGACGCCGCGCGCACGACGGCGGCGTTCGCGTTCGCCGTCCAACGCCCGCCGACGCCGGCCGAACGTGCGATCGTCGCGGGCCTTCTCGCGTCGACCGACGGCGACTGGGTCGCGGTGGCGCGGGTGATGCTGAACCTCGACGAGACGATCACGAGGGAATGAGTGATGGACTCGACGCGCCGCTGGTTCCTGTCGCAGTGCGGATACGGCATCGGCGCTGCCGCGCTCGGGTCGCTCGGCGCCGCAGTCCACGTTCCGCGGCGGCGCGTCCGCAACGTGATCTTCCTGTTCATGGCCGGCGGTCCGAGTCAGCTCGAGCTGTTCGAGTACAAGCCGCAGCTGCAGCGTCACCACGGCCAACCGGTGCCCGACTCGCTGCTCGCCGGCAAGCGGTTCGCGTTCATGGACAGCTACTTCGGCAAGAAGCTGTCGATGCTCGGAACGACGCGGAAGTTCGCGCGCCACGGCGAACGCGGCACGTGGGTGTCGGAGCTGATGCCGCACACGGCGAAGATCGTCGATCACCTCGCGATCGTTCGAACGCTGCAGACCGACGTGCCGAATCACGCGCCGGCGAAGGCGATGCTGAACACCGGCTTCTTCCGGTACGGGCGTCCGAGCCTGGGCGCCTGGGTGCTCTACGGCCTCGGCAGTGACGCGCGCGATCTGCCGGGGTTCGTCGTGTTGTCGTCGGGCCCGCGCGGTCCGCGCGGCGGCGCGCCGAACTGGTCGTCGGGGTTCCTGCCGACGATCCATCAGGGTGTGCCGCTGCGGCCCGGCGCCGATCCGATCCCGAACCTCGCGCGGCCGGCGGGCATCGACATCGAGCAGCAGCGCGCCGTCGTCGACGCCGTCGGCGCGTTGAACCGCGAACGACTCGCGGTCACCGGCGATCCGGAGATCGCAACGCGAATCGCGCAATACGAGATGGCGTTCCGGATGCAGATCCGCGCGCCGGAACTGCTCGACCTGCGCTCCGAGCCGAAGTCGGTCCTCGACCTCTACGGCGTCGAGGCGGGGCAGCCTTCGTTCGCGCAGAACTGCCTGCTCGCGCGGCGGATGGTCGAACGCGGCGTTCGCTTCGTGCAGCTCTACCACACGAACTGGGACAGCCACGGCGGCCCGCGCGAGAACCTGACGACCGACCTCGACAAGGTGTGTCTCGACGTCGACCGCGCGAGTGCGGCGCTGGTCCTCGATCTGCACGCGCGCGGGATGCTCGACGAGACGCTCGTGATCTGGGGCGGCGAGTTCGGACGCACGCCGATCGGCGAGCCGCGCGAGACCGTCGGTCGCAATCACCACGTCGAGTCCGGCGTCGTCTGGTTGGCCGGCGGCGGCATCCCGCCGCAGGACTACGGGACGACCGACGACCTCGGCTATGCGTCGATCGACCGTCCGGTCCACGTCCACGACCTTCAGGCGACGATCCTGCACCTGCTCGGGATCGACCACGAGAAGTTGACGTTCCGCAGCCAGGGTCGCGACTTCCGACTGACCGACGTCGGGGGACGCGTGCTGACCGATCTCGTCGGCTGAGCGTCACGCATGAAACCGATCCAAGCCGAGACTCCCACGTTCTCCGACGCCGCGTGCAAGGCGGCGACTTCGCGTTCGATCGATCAGTGGTTCGCCGAACTCGACGCGCTGGGCGGTGCGGCGTTGGGGCGCCGTGAGCTGGTCCATCGCATCCACACGGCGGCGAACAAGAGCGACTGGTGGGCGACGACGATCGTCGTCGAGTACGAGAAGGCGCGCGGCGTGTTCGAGAAGGACGGACGCCCGAAGGGCTACTCCGTGTGCTCGACGAAGACGATCGCCGCGCCGGTCGAGCGCGTGTTCGCCGCATTCGGTGATCCGGCCGACCTCGATCGCTGGCTCGGCGAGGGGACCACGATCGCGTTCGCCGACGGTGGCGAGCTGACGAACGCCGACGGCAATCGCGCGACGTTCACGCGCATTCGCGCGAACAAGGACCTGCGCCTCGACTGGCGTTCGCCCGGTCTCGCGCCAGGCACGAGCGTCGAAGTGCTGTTCGCCGACAAGGGCAACGGCAAGACCGGGATCACGCTGAACCACAACCGCATCCAGGACCGCCTCGACGCCGACGTCCTGCGCGCGACGTGGGCGCGCGCGTTCGATCGGTTGAAGGCGGTGTTGGAGTCCGCGTGACGTCGGTGTGTGGGAAAGTGAAACGAAGGTGCCAGGCACCTTTGTTTCACTTTCCCTCCCAAAGCCTCCGCGCCGTCGCCAACGTCTCCGGCGACGGGATTTGAGCAACCCGTGGCCGCACCGAGGGTGCTCGTGCATCATCACGTTCGTGGGGTTCCCCGCCGCGACGTCGACCGAGTTCACTTCGCGAAAGTTGTGTCTGTGGAGAAGGAGATTCGATGGCACTCTGGCTGATCCGCGCCGGCAGCGAGGGCGAGTACGAGCGCAAGTTCCTCGACGAGGAGCGCGTCTACCTGACCTGGCAGGGACTCGTCGACGACCTGACGAAGGCGAAGACCCGCGAAGCCGTCGCCGACGTGATGCGTCGCAGCCGGCCTGACGCAGGTGAAGGCAAGCTGCGTAACCACGTCGCGCAGATCTGGGCGTTCTGTGCCACGATCGCGAAGGGAGACTGGTTCGCGTTGCCGAGCAAGTTCGCCAGCACGATCCACTTCGGAGAAATCACCGGGCCGGTCACGTTCGATGCGAAGGCCGAACCACCGTTCAAACACTCTCGCACATGCAGGTGGATCGAGCGCGATGTGCCGCGCAGCAGATTCGATCAGGACCTGCTCTACAGCCTGGGAGCGTTTCTCACGATCTGCCGAATCACACGCAACGACGCCGAGGCTCGCATCCGAGCGATTGCGGCCAACGGTTGGGAATCGAGCCGAACGGGGTTTGCGTCGGTGACGCCGCGCCAGGGCAAGCCCACCCGACATCCGGAGGCGTTGGAGGACGTTCCGACCGAGTCGGTCGTCACCGTTGACCTAGAGCAGATCGCGCATGACAGCATCGCTCGCATGATCGACGCCCGCTTCAAGGGTCACGGATTGACGCGAATCGTCGAGTCGATCCTGCGCGCACAGGGTTACGTCACGCATCGCAGTCCCGAAGGCCCGGATCACGGCGTGGACGTCTTGGCCGGCACCGGTGCGATGGGGTTCGGCTCGCCGCGGATCTGCGTCCAGGTCAAGAGCGGTGACTCCTCCACGGACCGGGCGAGCATCGACCAACTCGTCGGAACGATGCAGCACGTCGGCGCCGACCACGGATTGTTCGTCGCCTGGGGGAACTTCAAGTCGACAGTGACCCGCGAACTCGCGCAGAAGTACTTCCGACTTCGTCTGTGGGATCAGAAGGAGCTGATCACGCAGATCCTTGCGCACTACCGCGAACTCGACGCGGAGATCCGCGCGGAGTTGCCGTTGAAGCAAGTGTGGATCGTGGCGCGCGCCGACGATGAGCTGTAGCGCGCGGAGGCGGAGCCAAGTGCTGGCTGGGAACAAGACGCGTGTTCCGATCCAGTGAGCTTTCCGATCGAAAGTGAAACGAAGGTGCCAGGCACTTTCGTTTCACTTTCCCTCGTCCCTGGCCAGTCGCGCAGATCGCGAATCCGACCGCGCGACTCACGGCCGTCGACGACTCGCGTCGCGTTCGCGCTCGTAGTGGATGACGCCTTCGCACGGCTCGAGAATCGCGGGCACTTCATTCCGACTCACCGTGCGAATCAGTGCGAACGCGCGGATGTCACACCCCGGAAGGGCAGCGTCCAAGCGCGACGCTGCGGCAATCAGTGTCGCGCCTTTCGTCACAACGTCGTCGACGAGTGTGATGGCGTGAGCGGAGATCGGAGCTGCCTCGACATCGAACGAAGCGAAGTGCTGGCTGGGGCTCGGGCGCTCCTGCGGTAACGCGAAAGCGGATTTCGGAACTGAGATCGTTCGGCGCAGGCACGTGGAAATCGCGCCGCCGATCTGGCGATCCGAGAGAAGCTGACAGATGTCGCGCGCGACCCACAGTGACCTCGGGTCCCTCAGCGGCGAACTTCGCGGAATGGGCACGAGCACGCGATCGGGAGCGAAGAACGCAGCCACCCATGGCTGTGAACACTCGGCTAGACGCTGGATCGCCCGCTCCAAAACTCGGCGATGGCCGCCTTTGACCGCCGCGCACACCTCCTTCGACTGCATCGACATCGCAGTCACGCCCTGCGGGGCGTACGTCAGCAGCGATGCGAACTTCAGTTCAGAACGCAAACTCGCCACGCGGACGCTCGGGGAGATTGGCGAGCACGTGCGGCAGATTCGTTCGCGTCAGAGTCTCCGCGCCGTAGCGAAGCATCTCTGCAGGCCAACTCAGATCCTCGCGGCGGGACAGCGACTCCAGCAGGAACAACGGGCGCCCCAGCCGCAGTGCTTCCCAGCCTTGATGGATGGTCCCACTGCCTTCGCCCGCTTCGACGATGATCGTCGCGTCGGAGAGCAGCGCCATCGTGCGGTTGCGAATCGGAAAGTTGCGCTTCGACGGGGGTGTGCCGATCGCGAACTGCGAGACGGCGAGATGGTTCGCGACGATCTGATCCAAGAGATCCCGGTTGGATGCCGGAAAGCAACTGTCGAGCGGCGTTCCGAGCACGGCCAACGTCGAGCCGCCCGATCGAATCGCGGTCGTGTGTGCGACGGTGTCGATGCCCGCCGCCAGCCCACTGACGACGATCACGCTGTGCGTGACGAGGATCTCGGTGATGGCGCGCGTCCGCGCCACGCCCTCCGGCGACGCATTCCGCGATCCGACGACCGAGACACGGATGCCGCGCTGCAGCAACTCGATCTTTCCTGCGGTGAACAAGAGGCGGGGCGCATGCTTTCGCTCGACCTCGTTCAGTGAGCCGAGAAGAGCTTCCGGAGTGTGTTCCTCTAGCGTCCGCATGACGAATCGAAGGGATGGTCGCGCGCGGGCGAGTCAGTGTCGAGTGCAGCGCCGGCGAGGTACGCAGGAACGGCGTGTCGGTGAAAAGTGAAACAAAGGTGCCAGGCACCTTTGTTTCACTTTCCCTCCCAAAGCCTCCGCGCCGTCGCCAACGTCTCCGGCGTGCCGATGTCGAACCACGCTCCGTCGAACGGAACCCCGAGCGAACGCTCGCGCGCGACCAGCCACGCGAAGAAGTGACCCGGCGCATCCGGATTGCCACCGCCAGCGAGATACGCATCGAGCCACTCCGGCAGCGCGACTGGCACGAGGTACAGGCAGATCGCGGCGAACGGCGTCTGCGGGTCCGCGGGCTTCTCGCGCAGCCGCACCAACGTCGAGTCGGCGTCGATCTGCGCCTCGGCATACGTGCGCGGCGGCACGGGGCCGGTGACGCGGCGCAGCGGCAGCAACGGCCGCCGCTCGCGCACGAACCGCGTGACGAACGGCGCCAAGTCGAACCCGAGCACGTTGTCACCACCCGCCACGAGATACCCAGCCCCCGGCGCGAACTTCGTCTGCGCGAGCGCGAACCGCAGATCGCGAACGGCACCGAGCGCCGTCGCCGGTGACTCGGCGCCGTCGTCGAGCACTTCGATCGGCACCTCGACCCCGGCCGCGCGCATCGCGTCCGCCCAGCGCACGAAGTCGCCGTGAAACCGCCGATTCGCGACGACGGTGATCGCATGAACGCCGCGCGACGCGACGAGCGAGTCGACGACACGCGTCAGAATCGCGCGCCCGCCGACGTCGAGCAGCGGCTTCGCGACGTTCAGCGTCAGCGGATGCAGCCGCGTCGCGAACCCGGCGGCGAGCACGATCGCGTGCATCGTCCGCGACACGGTCGGCTCGAACGTCGCGAAGCCCTCTGCGCGATAGTCGGCGTGCAGCGCCGCCATCGCCTCCCGCGCTTCCGGCACGACGAGGACCGCGCCGCCGGACCCACAGAACTTCGTCGCCGCCCCGCGCTCGCGCCCGAGGTCGATCATCCGTCGGTCACGCGGCCGGATCGGGAACAGCGACGCACGCAGGTCGAAGTTACGGTCGACGAGCGCCCGCAGCGCCGCGAAATCCCCGCGCGCCAACGCCGCCCGCCCGCGCTCGACCAACGGTCGATACTCGGCCATCACGGCGCGCACCTGCGGGTCGCCGGCCTGATATCGCTCCCACACCGGCACGTGAACGAGCCCCGAACTCGCCTTCGGCGCGTCGTCCCACGCGATCAACAGCGGCGGTAACGCGTCCGCGTCGAGCCGTTCGACCGACCCCGGTTCGAACGGCGCGGCGAAGTCCATCGCCATCACACCCTCGAACGCCTGCGCGAGCCGATCCATCGGGCCGCCGCGGATCCCGAG
>JAEYTU010000352.1 GCA_023433825.1 Planctomycetota bacterium | reverse complement strand
AAGGACGCCGAGCGCGCGGTCACGATTCGTCGCTACGAGGCCGAGCATGCGTTCGCGAATCCGTCGAACCCACGCTACGACGAGAAGCACGCCGCCGACGCGTTCGCGCACGTTCGGCGGTTCCTCGCAGAGCACCTGAAGGGGCAGAAGCCGCAGGCTCCGGCGACGCCGCCGAAGTCGGGGGACGCGCCGCGGAAGTGAGCCTTCGCTGAGTGCTCACGGCGAAATCTGGGCTCGCGGGTGAGCCCGAACGTCGACGTTCGACCAACGACCGAGAGGATCCCAATCGTGAAACGACTCGAAGGCAAGACCGCTGTCGTCACCGGTGGCGCCGTCGGAATCGGTCGCGCATGCGTGATCCGAATGGCCGAGGCGGGCGCGAAGGTCGCCATCTTCGACGTGCTGGAGCGCGAGGGCATCGCGTTGAGCCGCGAACTCGAGGCGAAGGGCTTCGACGTCGGGTTCTGGCGCGTCGATGTCGCGCGCGAGAGCGACGTGAAGTCTGCAATCGATGCGGTGGCAGTCCGCTTCGGTGGGTTGCACGTCATCGTCAACAACGCCGGCATCTCAGGCTCGCCGAAGCCGACCGATCAAGTCAGCGAGGCGGAGTGGGACCGTGTGCAATCGGTCAACGTGAAGGGAGTGTTCTTCGGCACCAAGCACGTCATTCCGCATCTGCGCGCCGCCGGTGGCGGCTCGATCGTCAACCTGTCCTCGATTGCAGGACTGATCGGCGTGGGGGGGATCGCGCCGTACCACGCGTCGAAGGGCGCCGTGCGTCTGATGAGCAAGAACGACGCGATCACCTATGCGTCGGAGAGGATCCGTGTGAACTCGATCCATCCTGCCTACATCTGGACGCCGATGGTCGAGAACCACCTGCGGTCGACGGCGCCGGACTTCGAAGCTGCGAAGGCTGCGGCCGGCGCGCTGCATCCGGTCGGGCACATGGGAGAACCTGACGACATCGCGTGGGCGGTGGTCTACCTGGCGTCCGACGAGTCGAAGTTCGTGACGGGGACCGAACTCGTGATCGATGGCGGTTACACAGCGCGATGAGATGCATCTGAAGGACCCTCACGCGCAGGTCGCGGACGCGTGTCTCGTCGCTCTCGACGCTACGCCGAGCGGACTCACCGCCACCGAAGCCGCGCGTCGACTGGCGGAGCACGGACCCAACGCTCTCCCCGAGGCGCGGGCGCGCGGACCGTGGACGCGGCTGGCCGCGCAGTTCCACAACGTGCTGATCTACGTGCTCCTCGGCGCTGTCGTCGTCACGGCCGCCCTGCAGCACTGGGTCGATTCCGGGGTGATCCTCGCCGTCGTCGTCGTGAACGCACTGATCGGCTTCTTCCAAGAGGGGAAGGCCGAGGCTGCGTTGGCTGCGATTCGCGGCATGCTCGCGCCGCGCGCTGCGGTGCTGCGCGACGGCCGGCGTGTGACGGTCGACGGCTCGCGGCTCGTGCCGGGCGACGTCGTCCTGCTGGAAGCGGGCGACAGGGTTCCCGCCGATCTGCGGATTCTGGAAGCAAGAGGACTGGCCGCACAGGAAGCGACGTTGACCGGCGAATCCGTGCCGGTCGAGAAGTCCACGGACGCCGTCGCCGCCGACGCGCCGCTCGGGGATCGCCGGTCGATGCTGTGGTCGAGCACGTGGATCACGCAGGGCACCGCGCGCGGACTCGTCGTGGCGACCGGCGCCGCAACCGAGATCGGCCGCATCGGAACGCTGCTGACGCAGGTCGAGCAACTGACGACGCCGCTCGTCGTCAAGATGGACCACTTCGCCCGGTGGCTGTCGTTCCTGATCCTGCTCGCGTCCGCGCTGTTGCTCGTCTACGGCTATTTCGTCGGGCATCGAGAGTTCGGCGAGTTGTTCATGGTCGTGGTGGGGGTGGCCGTCGCTGCGATTCCGGAAGGCCTGCCAGCGGTCATGACCATCACGCTGACGATCGGGGTCCAAGCGATGGCGCGTCGCAATGCCATCGTCCGTCGCCTTCCGTCGATCGAAGCGATCGGATCGGTGTCGGTGATCTGCACCGACAAGACCGGCACGCTGACCCACAACGAGATGGTCGTCGTCGCGGCGGAGACCAACGAGGGCGGATTCGAGATCTCGGGCGACGGCTACGCGCCAGAAGGTGCAATCACTCCTGCCGGCGACCTCACACGTCTGGCACGAGCCGCGGCCGTTTGCAACGACGCTGCCCTCCAGCAGCGCGACGGACGCTGGGTCGTCGAAGGCGACCCGATGGAGGGCGCGCTGCTGGCGTTCGCGGCGAAAGTCGGCGGCGATCACGTCGCGTGCCGGCTCGATGCGATCCCGTTCGACAGTCGCCATCGGTTCATGGCCGTGCTGACCGACGGCCGCGACGGCCGCAAGACCTACGTCAAGGGTGCGCCCGAGCGCGTCCTGAAGATGTGCGAAGGCATCGACGTCCACGACTGGCATGCACGCGTCGATGCGATGGCCGGACGTGGGCTGCGGGTCCTCGCGCTCGCGGAGCGTGCCGAAGCCGGCGATCGGATCGACGCCGCTGCACTCGAGAGCGGACTGACGCTGCTGGGGCTCGTCGGATTGATCGATCCGCCGCGAGCCGCAGCGATCGCAGCCGTCGCCGAGTGCCTGTCCGCCGGCATCCGAGTCAAGATGATCACCGGAGATCACGCCGGCACGGCGTCGGCGATCGCCGAACAGGTCGGACTCGCGAATCCGCACCGGGTGCGCACGGGCGCGCAACTCGACCACCTCGACGACGCGCAACTCGCGCTGGAGGTCGCGGACGTCGACGTGTTCGCGCGCACGAGTCCCGAGCACAAGCTGCGCCTCGTGATGGCGCTTCAGGCGAACGGACTCTCCGTCGCGATGACCGGAGATGGCGTCAACGACGCACCGGCGCTGAAGCGCGCGGACGTCGGCATCGCGATGGGGCTGAAGGGTTCGGAGGCAGCGAAGGAAGCCAGTGACCTCGTGCTCGCCGACGACAACTTCGCGTCGATCGCGGCCGCCGTTCGCGAGGGCCGCACGATCTTCGACAACCTGAAGAAGGTCATCAGTTGGACGCTGCCGACCAATGCGGGCGAGTCGATGGTCGTCGTGCTGGCGTTGTTCGCCGGACTCGCCCTACCGGTCACCGCGGTCCAGATCCTGTGGATCAACTTGATCACGGCCAGCACGCTCGGAATCGCGCTGGCCTTCGAGCCGACGGAGACGGGCACGATGTCCCGTCCGCCCCGTCGGCGCGACGCGCCGATCCTGTCCGGTGAGCTGGTGTGGCACGTGATCCTCGTCGCGCTGCTCTTCCTGGCCGCAGTCTTCGGACTGTTCCGCTACGCGATCGAACGGGGCTATCCGCTCGCACTCGCGCAGACGATGGCGATGAATGCGTTGGTCGTCCTCGAGATCTTCCACCTCTTCTTCATTCGGAACATCCACGGCACGTCGCTGACCTGGACGGCCGTGCGCGGGACGAAGGTCGTCTGGACGGTCGTGATCGTCATCACCGCGGCGCAGTTCGCTGTCACCTACCTGCCGCCGCTGCAAACGATCTTCGGGACGCAGTCGGTGCCGTTCCTCGACGGCGTCCTGATCGTCGCGATCGGAGTCGTGTTCTTCGCGATCATCGAGATCGAGAAGCAGATCCGGCTTGGGCTGAGAGCGGGAAAGTGATCGACGCCGCCTCGGCGACGCGCATCCGATACGCGCGCCCACCGCAGTGGCCGCTTGTCGTCGAAGCGGCCGCGCGCGCCGGGTCAGTTCCGCACGATGATCGACGGCGTCGACCACCGCAGCCCCGCGGGGTCGACGACGACCGACTGGAAGACCATCGGCCAGCCGAGCGGGTAAGCGAGCGGCAGCGTCATGCTGGTGCGCCGGTGGCCGAGGTGGTCGGTCAGGCTGACGTCGGTGACGAGGTAGGCGCCGAGGTCGATC
>JAEYTU010000345.1 GCA_023433825.1 Planctomycetota bacterium | reverse complement strand
CTTCTGCAGCGTCGGCTGTTCGTTCGTCGGATCGATGAACGCGGCGAGCGCTTCGGACACCGTCATCGAGCCGTCGTAGAGCGGCGCGATCAGCGGCTGCTGGATCGTCAACGTTCCGTCGAAGGCGCGGATGTCGCCCCAGGCCTCGAGCTCGTGCGCGCGGTGGACGTGCCAGTCGCACAGCGTGCCGGTCTCGTCGCAGTGCAGCCCGAGGTGGATCGAGGTCAGACCCGGTCGCGCGAGCAAATCGGCGAACTTCAGGTCGGCCGGCGCGTCGTAGACCGGGTTGCCGCCGAGGATCACGAGCGTCGTCGTCGCGCCGCTGCCGATCGACTCGGCGAGCGACTGGATCGACGCGGTCATCGCGACGGCGAGCGACGGCGGCGTCAGCGTGTACTCGATCGGCTTGCCGGCACCGACGTTGTCGAGCGCGGCGTTGATCGCGTGCACGATCGCGTGGACGACGGCGGGTTGCCGGCTGCCGACGCAGACGAGCGACTTGCCGCGGTTAGCGAGCAGGTCCTTCGCGACGATCGCGACCCAGTTCTTGCCACGCCACGTCAGGCCGTGTTCGCGGTGCGCCGCGAGTGCTGCGGCCAGCGTCGGTTCGACGAGGACGCCGAGTTCGGCAGCGAGGGCGAATGCGGCCGTCGCGATGTCCGCCGCGCGCATCCGGAAGCGGTGATCCGCCGCGGCGCCGGTCAGCGAAAAGCCAGCCTCGGCGACATAGAGGCGCGACGGCGTCGCGTTCGTGTCGGTGACCTTCCGCCGGCTCGCGTAGTCGCGCGCGTGGCGGACGTCGTCGGGCTCACCGGCGAGGAAGTCGCAGTCGAGCGACAGGACGACGTCGGCCCGCGCGAAGTTGCACTGCGTCTCGACCGCCGTCGTGCCGCCGAAGGCGAGCCGGCTTCCGGCCACGACTTCGTCGCGATGCAGCGGCGACCAGACGTGGAACGTCGCCTTCGGAAACCGCGCGCGCGCGGCCTCGACGATCGCGAGCTGCGACGGCGAAGTCGTCGGCTCCATCAGGAACGCGAGCCCGGTGCCGCCGTCCGCCGCGAGTCGCTGGAAGTGCGTCCGCCGGAACTCGGCGAACTCGGCGCCGGTCGCAGGGCCGCCGTTCGCACGTCCCTTCCGCGGCTGCTTGCTGCGCGCCGGGTCGTAGAGGTTCAGCAGATCGCCCTGCATCCACGAGTTGGTGCCGCCACGGCTCGACGGGTGCTCGGGGTTGCCCTCGACCTTCGTCGGGCGACCGTCGTTGCTCTTGACCAACGTTCCGACGCCGTAGCCGCGGGCCGTGAACGCCGTCGCGTAGAAGCGCGGAACGCCGGGGATCAGATCCTCGGGGCGCTTCTGGAACGGCAAGATCCGCGTGACCGGCTTCCGGCAGCTCGTCATTCCGGCGAGCGCCATCGACGCCGCCATCAAGCTCAGGAAGTTGCGACGCGAGACCGGATCGGCCGGCGGTTCGTCGGCGCCATCCTGGAACTCTCGGTGCAGGAACGACTCGTAAGCCGGCGTCGCGTCGAGCTGGTCGAAGCTGCGCCAGTAGACCGGCGCATCGGCCGACTCGGCTGCGCCCGCGAGGGCGTTGCCTTCACTGCTGTCGATCATTTCGTGGTCGCTCATCGGTGGCACGCCGAGCAGTGGGTGGGGGGGTTGATGTTGTTCTTCTGCTTGTGCTCGCGCGCCCACTGGAGGTCGTGCACGTACTCCATGTTGAACAGCTCACTCTGCGGCCGCAGGTGCAGCTCCGGCTCGCGGTGGCATTCGAGGCACCAGCTCATGCTGAGCGGTTGCTGTTGCCGCACGATCTCCATCTGGTCGACGCGGCCGTGGCAACTGACGCATCCGATCCCCGCGCTGAGATGGCGCGAGTGATCGAAGTAGGCGTACTGCGGAAGCATGTGCACCTTGACCCACGGGATCGGGTTGCCGAACTCCGCGTTCTTCGGGTCGTGCACGTCACGCAGCGGCCGCAACGCCTCGCTGGTCGGGAGGACCGCGCCGTGACAGTTGATGCACGTCTCACTCGGCGGGATCGCAGCGTGCGCCGCAGTCTCGACCGTCGTGTGGCAGTACCGACAGTCCATGCCGAGCAGCCCCGGGTGGAGCTTGTGACTGAACGCAATCGGCTGAACCGGCGCGTAGCCGACGTCGGTGTACTTCGGCGAGAAGTAGTACCAGACGATGGCGACCACGATCACCAGGCCCGTCGTCGCCCCCACGGCAACCAGAGCCGGCAGCTTGTTGGTCCAACTTGGGAAGTTGACAGTCAAGGAGAACCTCTGCGTGGATGTCTCACGGACGATGGCTCACGGAAGATGTCTCGCGGACGCGGACACGGAGCGCGCAGCGCGGTTCAGCACTGCATTCCGGGGCGGCGTCGCGGAGACCTGGGGTCGACCGAGCGCAGGCGATGCGTCCTCCGTCCTTTGCCGAGCAGTCCGGGCCGTTCGTCGAGACTCCGGGGACAGGCCAGGTTGCACCCAAGTCGAGGTACGGCACCGGCATCGAATCGGGGATTCGTTACCGGATGCGCGACGACGAGGTCGGGGAATCCTGGCCGGACGGAGGCTGGACGACGCGTTCCACAGGCTGCCAGGCACGCGGACTTCGGCGGCATGGCTGGCGATCGGGGCGGGCTAACTAAAAGATCGCTCTCGGCCGGTCAATTTCAGTCTGTCAAGAATCTCGGACACCGCCGAACCGGGCCGCGCCACTGCGGTTGCGAGACTCGCCGAACGTCTGCGTCTGGCGATCGCGCGCGCCTCAGGTCGTGGTTCGACAAGGGTTTGGATCTGACGTGCACGGCAGATTCGCGGCCGATGCGCGCCGATCGTCGCGCGCAAGTCAGACGCATCCGATGCGGCCGGATTCTGCCTGACGTTAATACTGTGTGCGCTGCGGGCCTCGCCCGGGGTCAAGTGGGCGGTCTGTCGATTCCGAAGCACGGAGGTATCCTTCCGCGCCCTCCGGACCCGCTCGGACGCGACGGGGCTCCGACTCGACCGCCATGCCCACCTACATCCTCGGTATCAGCGCGTTCTTCCACGACTCCGCCGCCTGCCTGCTCGAGGACGGTCGGATCGTGGCAGCGGCCCAGGAAGAGCGGTTCACCCGCCGCAAGCACGACGAGCGATTCCCGAAGCACGCCGTCGACTTCTGCCTGCGCAAGGTCGGCATCCGGACGTCCGACCTCGACTACGTCGCGTTCTATGACAAGCCGATGTTGAAGTTCGACCGGCTGCTCGAGACGTACCTCGGGTTCGCGCCGAAGGGCTTCGCTTCGTTCCGCAAAGCGTTGCCGCTCTGGCTCCGCGAGAAGCTGCTGATCCGCAAGACGCTGGCGCGGGATCTCGGCGGTCCGCCGAAGCGGCCGTTCGTGTTCACCGAGCACCACGAGAGCCACGCGGCGAGCGCGTTCTTCCCGTCGCCGTTCGAGTCGGCTGCGGTGCTGACGATGGACGGAGTCGGCGAATGGGCGACGACGAGTCTCGGCGTCGGTCGCGGCAACAAGCTCGAGCTGACGCACGAGATCCGGTTCCCGCACTCGCTCGGTCTGCTGTACTCGGCGTTCACCTACTACTGCGGATTCCGCGTCAACAGCGGCGAGTACAAGTTGATGGGCCTCGCGCCGTACGGTGAGCCACGCTTCAAGGACGTCATCCTGAAGCACCTGATCGACCTCAAGTCGGACGGCAGCTACCGGCTCGAGATGAGCCACTTCGACTACTGCGTCGGCACGCGGATGACGAACGCGAAGTTCCACGCGTTGTTCGGCATGCCGCCGCGCCCGCCCGAGTCGCCGATGACGCAGGACTACATGGACGTCGCTGCGTCGATCCAGGCGGTCACCGAGGAAGTGATGCTCCGCACGGCGCGCTTCGCACATCGCGTCACCGGCGAGAAGAACCTCTGCTTGGCCGGCGGTGTCGCGCTGAACTGCGTCGGCAACGGTCGGATCCTCCGCGACGGACCGTTCGAGAAGGTCTGGATCCAACCCGCTGCTGGCGACGCCGGCGGCGCGCTCGGCGCTGCGACGTTCGTCTGGCACCACCTGCTCGACCGGCCGCGCACCGTCCGACGCGACGACAGTCAGTCGGGCAGTCTGCTCGGGCCGGCATTCGGCAACGACGAGATCCGCGCGATGCTCGACGCGAAGGGCGTCGTCTACGAGGAGTACGAGCACGACTTCGAACTCGTCGATCGCGTCGCTGCGTTGATCGAGCAGGAGAACGTCGTCGGCTGGTTCCAGGGGCCGATGGAGTTCGGCCCGCGCGCGCTCGGCTCGCGCAGCATCATCGGCGACGCACGCTCACCGAAGATGCAGAGCGTGATGAACTTGAAGATCAAGTTCCGCGAGTCGTTCCGCCCGTTCGCGCCGATCGTGCTCGCCGAGGACGCCAGCGAGTACTTCGACATCTCACCCGAGCACGACAGCCCGTACATGCTGATCGTCGCGCCGGTCCGCAACGAGAAGCGCAAGCCGGTCGACGGCAACCCCAAGGGGATCGACAAACTGAAGCAACTGCGCTCGGTGATCCCCGCCGTCACGCACGTCGACTACTCCGCACGTCTGCAGACCGTCGACGAGGGGCGCAATCCGCGACTCGCCGGACTGCTGCGGCGGTTCAAGGAACGCACCGGGTGTCCGGTGCTGATCAACACGAGCTTCAACGTCCGCGGCGAGCCGATCGTCTGCGCGCCGGACGACGCCGTGCGGTGCTTCTTCGGCACCGAGATGGACGTGCTCGTGCTCGAGAACTTCGTCATCCGCCGCGTCGAACAGAAGAACGCGCCCGTCATCGACCGCGAGAAGTACCTCTCGTCGTTCGCGTTGGACTGAGGCGAGGAACCACCGTGCAAGTCAAAGAACTGCTCTCCAAGCTGCTGCACCCGACCGACGCCGAGCTGATCGGCTTCGGGAAGGTCGCGCCGATCGGATTCGGGCTGCTCGGCCTCGTGTTCAGCGGCTTCTTCTTCGATTGGACGATCGAACGCCCGGTCGTGCTGATCGTGTTCCTCGCGATCGGTGCGCTCTGCTTCGTCGGATCGCTGATCGGACAGACGCTGCTGATCTCGCCGTTCTACCGCGTGCTGATGGTGATCGCGGTCGTCGTCGCGCCGATCGTCACATACGTGCTACTCGGTCTCGTGTGGCTGCTGATGTTCACGCCCGTCGCACTGTGGTTCCGTCTGACCGGTCGCGACGCGATGCATCGGCGCACGGACCCGGCCGCGAGCACGTACTGGGTCACGCGGAAGGGCCCCCGCGACCCGCGGTCCTACATTCGCCTGTACTGAGTTTCCGAGTCGTCGCCATGAGCACCGAGAAGCCGTCGTTCGAGGATTCCACCCGCTCCGCGAAGGTCGGGCTGTTCGCCGACTTCTTCGCCTTCATGGGCGAGAACAAGAAGTGGTGGCTGATCCCGTTCCTCGTCGTGTTCCTGCTGCTCGGCGCCGTGATCGTCGCCAGCTCGACGAGCATCGGGCCGTTCCTGTACTCGTTCTTCTGAGTTCGATCGGAGATCGAACTCAGAAGAACGAGTAGGCGAGTTGCTGGGCGACGCCGCAACGCGGGAAGACCGGGAAGGCGAAGGAACGCCGTCGACCCCGCTGCGGCCTCGCGGCCTCACGCGTGCCCGGGCTACGCGGGCGGGAGTGCGTGGGGCGTACGCGGGCTTCGCTTGGGTTGCACGCGGGCTTTGTCGGCTTGGGGTGTGGAGGGAATCGACGGCCGCGTGGGATGGCGGCGCGGATTGCGACGGTTGGTCAAGTCCTGGAGGGGATGTGTTCGATATGCGCACGGTCACGGGAGGGAAGAC
>JAEYTU010000330.1 GCA_023433825.1 Planctomycetota bacterium | reverse complement strand
CGTCGACGACGTCTTCGACGATCGTCGACGACAGCTTGCCGGTCGTGCGATGTGCGTCGGCGTCGGCCTTGCTGTTCCAAAGCGTCTCGATGCCCTGCTCGAGTTCGGCGCGCCGATTGCGGAAGTGATCGGCGACGCGCGTCAGCCGCTCGACGAGTTGCTCGGCACTCAGCCAGTTGTCGTGGCTGATCAGTTCACCGCCCGGAGTCAGGTAGGCGATCGTCGGCCAGCCACCGGCGCCGTAGCGCTCGTTGACCTCGGGTCGCCGTTCGGAGTCGACGTGGACCGGCACGAACTGGTCGGCGACGAGTTGCTGCACGGTCGCGTCGGCGAACGTCGTCCGCATCAGCTCCTTGCAGTGCGCGCACCACGGCGCCGTGATCAGCAGCAGGATCGGCCGGTCCGCCGCCCGCGCTGCGTCGAGCGTCGCGGGTGCGAAGTCCTCCCAAGCGATGTCGGGCATGGCTTGCGTCAACGCCTCCGGTCCACCGACCGATCGAACGTCATCGAACGCTCAACGATCGACGATGGAGTCCGCAGTCGCGTCGTCCACCGGCGGCAGATCTTCGAGAGGCTCCAATCCATCTGCGGACACCGGCGCGACCGGCGTCTCGACTGGCGTGAACGGCACGCGCGGCGCGTCGGCCCACAGACCCTCGAGGTCGTAGAACTTGCGCGCCTCGGTCTCGAACACGTGCACGACGACCGTGTCGAAGTCGACGAGCACCCACAGGTTCTCGCTGTCCGTGCCGGCCGCGTTCCGTCGCAGCAGCCCCTTCGCCTTCATGACGCCCGACACTTCGTTGCCGAGCGCGTTCGCGTGTCGCGGATTGCGGGCGGTGGCGATCACGAACGCGTCCGCGATGACCAGCGGTCCGGACACGTCGAGGATCGTGATGTCGGTGGCCTGCTTCTCGTGCAGGATCTGGGCGAGGGCGTTGGCGAGTTCGCTGGCTTCGGCGTGCATGCGGCTCCGTGGCGTTGCGGCGTCGGAGCCGGCGAAGTGCCGGTCGACGCGATGGGCGGGAGGATAGCGACCGAGGTCGGGTCGGTCAGGCCCCGCGGATCGCGTCGTCAGCGGACTCTTCAGAGCGGACGGTTCGCCCGCAGAACAGCGTCAGCGGAACAGTCCGACCGACAGGACGGCCGCGACCGACATCAGCTTGATCAGGATGTTCAGCGAAGGTCCGGCCGTGTCCTTGAACGGATCGCCAACCGTGTCGCCGATGACCGTCGCCTTGTGGACGTCGGACTTCTTGCCGCCGAGGTTGCCGGCTTCGACGTACTTCTTCGCGTTGTCCCACGCGCCGCCGGCGTTCGACATGAACATCGCCATCAGGACGCCGGTGCCGAGCGCGCCGCCGAGCAGGCCACCCGCGGCCGCCTTTCCGAAGATCATCCCGACCGCGATCGGCGACAGGATCGCCAGCAGACCCGGGACGACCATCTCGCGCAGCGCGCCCTTGGTCGAGATCGCGACACAGCGTTCGTAGTCGGGGTCGGCCTTGCCTTCGAGCAGGCCCGGAATCTCACGGAACTGACGTCGCACCTCTTCGACCATCGCGTTCGCAGCGCGACCGACGGCGCGCATCGCCATCGCCGAGAACAGGAACGGCAGCATCGAACCGATCAGCAGACCGACGATGACGTCGGCCTTGCCGAGGTCCATCGAGATGCCGGGCGTCTTCAGCTCGTAGGTGTTGAAGAACGCCAGCGCCGTCAGCGCGGCGGAGCCGATCGCGAAGCCCTTGCCGATCGCGGCCGTCGTGTTTCCGGTCGCGTCGAGCGAGTCGGTCCGCTTGCGAACTTCCGGCGGAAGGTGCGCCATCTCGGCCATGCCGCCCGCGTTGTCGGCGACCGGGCCGTAGGCGTCGACGCCGAGCGAGATTCCGAGCGTCGACAGCATGCCCACCGCCGCGATGCAGATCCCGTAGACGCCACCGAAGTGGCTGCAGGCGTAGATCGCGACGGCGATCAGCAGGATCGGCAGCCACGTCGACGACATACCGGTCGCGAGGCCGTAGATGATGTTCGTCGCCGGTCCCGACTTGCTCTGGTGCGCGATCTCGTGCACCGGCTTCATCTTCTCGGACGTGTAGTACTCGGTGACCTTGCCGATCGCGACGCCGAGGAACAGGCCGATGATCACGCACAGGTAGATGCCCCACGGGCTCGCCTGCGCCCCGGTGACCTTGTCGATGACCGGCGCCGGCTGCAAGATCGCCGTCGCGACGACCATCAACCCGACGAGGATCAGCGACGCCGTCGTCAGGCCGCGGAACAGCGCGGCGCCGAGCTTGTTCTCGTCCTCGGTCTTGACCTGGAAGGTCCCCATGTACGACGCGAGGATGCCCAGCGCGGCGAGGACGACCGGGTAGACCATCAAGCTGACCTTCGAGGCCGCTGCCGCGTCTTCCGTCACGTTGGCGCTCGGCATCACGGCGACGTACGCCGCGATCAGGATCGTCGAGATGATCGCGCCGACGTAGCTCTCGAAGAGGTCGGCGCCCATGCCCGCGACGTCGCCGACGTTGTCGCCGACGTTGTCCGCGATCGTCGCCGGGTTGCGCGGGTCGTCCTCGGGAATCCCCGCCTCGATCTTGCCGACGAGGTCACCGCCGACGTCGGCAGCCTTCGTGTAGATGCCGCCACCGACGCGCGCGAACAGCGCGATCGACGACGCGCCGAACGAGAACCCGAGGATGCTGTTCACGGCCTCGCCGGACCCGAACGCGATCATCAGGATGCAGATGCCGCCGAGGCCGAGGCCGACGACCGTCAATCCCATGACGGTGCCGGACTTGAACGCCACGTCGAGTGCGCCGCCGAGCGAGGTCTTCGCGGCTTGCGTCGTCCGGACGGCCGCGCGCGTCGCGGTGTGCATTCCGAAGTAGCCGGCCGCTCCGGACGCCAGTGCGCCGAGCACGAACGATGCCGCGGTCGGGAACCCGAAGACGCTTGGGATCAGCAGCATCAGGACGAAGACCGCGGCGACGAACACGGCGAGCCAGCGGTACTCGGCATGCAAGAACGCGCGTCCGCCTTGCTGGATCGCGCGCGCGATCTTCTGCATCACCTCGTCGCCCGGGTCGCGGGCCATGATCGCCTTGTAGGTGTTGACGGCGATCAGGACGGAAACGATCGCGACAGCCAGCGAGACAATCGTCCAGAGTAGGTACATGTTCACTCGAGAGGTTGGAGGGCCAGCACGGTCGGGCCTCGTCGAATTCGAAGGGCGGGGGACCATAGCGACGGCCCACAGCCGGGACAACACGACAGGAATCGACGGCGAATGCGCGCCGCGAGCCCCGTTGCGAGGTCAGTCCGACGTGTCGTCGGCGCGTCGCTGCGACGGGTCGGTCCGCGGTGGCGCGGGCAGCGTCGGCGGGGTTGGCGGCGGGGTCGGCGGGCCTTCCCAGAGCGGTTCGGCGCGCACGTCGCCGAACGCTTCGGTCGGCGGCTCCGCACTCGCGCCGTCGCCGTCGGTCGACTCGGGGAGCGACGGTCCGATGAACGTGTCCGGCACGCCGCTGTCGGCCGCATCCTGCGCGCGGCGCAGTCGCCGCCGCCGCAGCCACCACCAGAGCCCGAACACGGCGAGCCCCGAACCGACGGCGATCAGGATTCCGCGCTCGGCGGTCTGGACCTTCGCGATGACGTCCTGGATCAGGTTGCCGGACACGTAGCCGACGTAGACGAGGGTCGGCGCCGTGATCAGGATCCCGAGCAGGTCGAGCAGCAGGAATCGTCGCCACGTCATCTTCATCGTCCCGGCGATGAAGTAGGCGACGACGCGGATCCCGGCGATGAACCGCGCGATGAAGATCACGAGGTCGCCGCGTTTGCGGAACCAACGATCGAACGCGTCGAGCCGCCGCGGGTTGATCATGATCCGCATCCAGCGGATCCGCAGCAGCCGAGCCCCGAACGTGCGCCCCAGGTAGAAGGGCAGCATGTCGCCGACGAGGATCGCGAGGATGCAGGTCGCGATCATCCATTCGAGGTCGGCGACGCCGGTGTGGCAGACGAACCCGGCGGTGATCAGGACCAGTTCTTCCGGCAGCGGCAGCCCGATCCCGCACAGCAGGAAGACGATCGCGACCGCCGGGTACGGATGGTCGCGGAAGATCTCGACCAGCCATTCGAACATCGGTCAGCCCTTCCCGACGCCGAGCGCGTCGGCGAAGTCGGTCAGGAAGGGATCGCCGCGCAGCGCCGACGCTGGCGCCTGGCCGTCGAGGAACGCGGCCAGCGTTCCTAGCGCCGCGGCGTAGCGTTCGCCGGTGGCGCGGTCGGCGAGTTCGGGCAGCATCGACAGCGCGACGTCGACCGTGCTTCGCGCCCGCGCGCGATCGCCCATTCGCAGTGCGCCAGCGACGACACGCAGCCACGTGTGGATCTCGTCCTCGCGCAGCGCCGCCGCCGTGGCGCGATCGAGCCGCGCTGCGCGGGCGCGCGCGAGGTAGCGCTGTTCGGCGTCGGTGTGGTCGGTGCCGAAACGCGCGCGCCACGCCTGCGCCAACGGCGCGTCGATCCGAGTCTTCATCCGCACGAAGCTCGCCATCGTCATCCGCAACTCCGCGGCTGCAGCCGGAGCGGCGGCGACCGAGCGCTCGAGCATCTCGAGCGCCGCGAGCAGACGGTCGAGGCGCTGCTCCGGGTCGGTCAGCCGCACGGCGTCGTCGAACGCCAGCCGCGCCGCGAAGTGCGTCTGCACGTCGGTCCAGCGCGGCATCAACTCCAGCAGCAGGCGTGCGCGCTGAACGACTTCGCCGGGCGTGCCGTCGCGTTGCGCGGTCTCGATGCCGTTCCAGACGAATGGCAGCACGAACGGCCGGACGAGCGCGTCGCGAAGGGCGCGGGCGCGTTCGAGGTCTGGCGCCGCGGCACCGCCGCTGTGCGCCGCGGCGATCGAGCAGGCGCCGGCCGCTGCGAGGCCGACGACGACGCGAAGCCGAGGGATCGAGGCGCGTGTCACGACGGTCGCCCGGCTCCGGGCCGCAACGGGACCGCGCACAGCACCATGAGCGCCAGGAGACAGAGCAGCCATGCTCCGGTCAACGGTTCGGACAGCACGAAGCGGCCGCGTGCGAATGCTTCGACGCCGCGCGCGTGCGGCATCAGATCGACCGTCGTCGCGGCGAACAGCCCGCCGATCGCGACGACGTGCAGCACGAGCAGCGACGCCGTCCGGTGCAACGCAGCGAGCAGTGCGACGAGGACGGCTGCGGACGCGGCGTACCCGGCGGCGGCGAGGCCACCATTCAGCCATTGCGGTGGCGACGTCGCGCGGATGCCGTCGATCGCATCGGCGTCGAATGCGACGGCGAACCCGCGGCCGGCGCTGCGCTCGACGACGACCTCGCGGACCGTGCGCGGCGTGAACGCGAACTCGATCGGCGCGCGGTGGTCACGGACTTGGACCTCGCGCGGCTGCCATTCGCCGTCGATGCGAACGCGCACCACCACCGGTTCGTAGTCGAGGCCGGGCGATGCGAT
This sequence comes from Planctomycetota bacterium, assembly GCA_023433825.1. GTDB lineage: Bacteria > Planctomycetota > UBA1135 > UBA1135 > UBA2386 > JAEYTU01. The sequence goes on along the minus strand of JAEYTU010000330.1, from coordinate 2,842 downwards.
CGCGGACGGCCGCAGGCGGAGCCCGCGGAGCACTTCACCGCCGACTGCGAACGTCGCGCGCGGTTGCGTCGGCGTCAGCACGGGTCGGTCGTGCACGTCGACGACGACGCGCGACTCGGCCGCCGCGACGCCGCCGATCGACGTCGTCGACACCGCGCCGACGACGCCGACGACGAACAGCGACGCCGCGAGCCGCAGCAGTGCGCCGGTCGAGGCCGCGAGCAGCGAAGCGCCGGCGCCCGGCAGTCGCGTCAGCCAGACTCCCTCGTCCCGCTCGCGACCGAACGTCGGCCAGTCCTCCAGCAGCGCGGCGATCGCGATCGCGGTCAGCAGGAACGTCGGAACGTTCAGCCAGACGCCGCTCGCCGTCGCCGCGTCGACGCCCGCCGAGCGCGGCGGTGCGAACCACTGCGGCAGTGCGATGGCGACCCCGGCCGCGATCGCCGTCGCGACGAGGTGGCTGCGCCAGTTCGCACGCAGCCCGTGCAGCAAGGTTCGAGTCGCGATCACGGACGGGTCGCACCGCGGCGGGCCCGGAACCACTCGTGAAGGTGCCGCCGGACGCGGCGAGGAGTGTCGACCTCGGTGCCGTCGGCGGCGATGCGGGCGCGAATGCGCTCGGCACCGTCGGCGTCGACGCCGTGCACGGTCAGTGCGTAGCCGTCGCCGGCGAGCAGTTCGTCGATCGTTCCGTGCGCGACGATGCGCCCGCGGTCGAGCAGCACGACGGCGTCGCAGACCTGCTCGACCTCGTCGAGATGGTGCGACGCGAGCAGGATCGAACGCCCGGCCTCGCGCAGTTCGCGCAGCAGATCGAGCAGCAGCAACGACCCTTCGGGGTCGATGCCGGACGTCGGCTCGTCGAGCAACAGCAACTCCGGATCGGGCAGCAGCGCCGCGCACAGCGCGAGGCGTTTGCTCATCCCGGTGCTGAACGTCCGACATGCGCGATCCGCCGCGTCGGCGAGCCCGAGGCGGTGCAGCCATCGCTCGGCGCTGGCACGCCGCTCGCGCCGCGGCATGCCGACGAGATGCCCGTAGAGATCGAGGAACTCGGCGGCGGACAGGTGCGGGAACGGCAGCGGGCCTTCCGGTTGATGCCCGATCCGGCGCGCTTGCCCGGGTCCGGGAGTCGCACCGAGGACGGTGACGGATCCGTTCGTCTGGCGACTGACGCCGGCGAGCACCGCGAGCAGCGTGCTCTTGCCGGAGCCGTTCGGCCCGAGCAGGCCGAGGATGCGGCCGCGGTCGAGCGTCAGGTCGACGCCGTCGAGCGCGGTCACGGCCGGCGAGAAGCCGCGGCGTGGGTAGCGGACGACGAGTCCGGTGACGGCGACGGCTTGCGACATGCGGCGGGATGCTAATGTCGGCTCTCGACCCGAGCGCGAACCCGAACGAAGCGAGATGACTGGATACCTGCAATTGCCCAACGGCACGACCGTCGACGTCCGCGATGGTCTGCTGCTCGGCCGCGTCGCTCCGTGCGACGTGGTCGTCGACGACACGAAGGCATCGCGGCGACACGCGCGACTGCACGTCGAGGCGGGTGTCGCCGAGATCGAGGACTTGCAGAGCAGCAATGGAACGCTGCTGAACGACAAACCGGTCGAACGGCGGATGCTGCGCGACGGCGATCGGATTCGGATCGGGAAGACCGAGATCGTCTATCGCGAACGGGGTGGCTCGGGCGGCGGGAGCGGGCGCGCCGGCGGCGCCAGTGGTGGGGCCGAGTCGCTCGGCGGTGTGGATCTGTTCGCCGACGCGGACGACGTCGCCGCCGCAGCGCCGCCGCCGCCCGTCCGACCGAAGCCGACGCCGACGCCGACTCCGACTTCCGCGCCGGTTCGGCCGACTTCGCCGCCGCCTCCGCCGCCGCCACCGCGCGAACCGGCGCTCGACGTCATCGAGTTCGCCGACGACGAAGTCGTCGAGGTGCGCGCGCCGGCGGCGACGACGCGCAGCCGCGCCGGATCGACCGGCGCCGGCGCTGGCACCGAACGCCCGACCCCCGGCCGTGTGCTGCAGTTCTCGGCGAACGCGCGCCGCGACGCCGACGCGACGTTGCTCGGGGACGACCTTCGCCAGATGTCCGGGCCGCTGCGTGCGGCATTGATCCTCGCCGCAGTCGCTGCGGCAGTCGGCCTCTTCTTCCTCGCGATGAAACTCGCTGGGTGAGCCGTCGGTCGGCGCCGCGCTCGCCGCGTCGTCAGACCCCGCGCCAGACGCCGAGCATCCGCTGCGCGGCGGCGCGCCACGACAGATCGTGCGCGCGCGCGACGGCGCGCAGCGACTGCTCACCGAACTGCGTCGGGCGTTCGAGCAACTCGGTCATGACGCTCGCCCAGGCACCGGCGTCGTCGGCCGGGAGCAGGATCCCACCGTCGTCGACGACTTCGGGGAGCGCGCCGCGATCGGCGGCCAACACGACGCGACCGGCGGCCATGCCTTCGAGTGCGCACAGTCCGAAGCCTTCTTCGTGCGACGGAACGAGGACCGCCAACGCGCCGCCGTACAGCGCGACGATCCGTTCCTCGTCGACCACGCCAGGAAAGTCGACGTGACCGGTCAGGTCGAGGATCGCCGCGCGCTCGCGCAACGCCGCCAGGTGCCCGGCATCTGCGCCGGCGAGGACCAACCGTGGCGGGTCGTCGTTCGGATGCGCGACTTGCCAGCGTTCGAGCACCTGTGCGAACGCCGACAACAGCATCAGCAGGTTCTTGCGCGGTTCGAGATGGCCGACGTGCAGGAAGTACGGCCGTTCGAACGGACGATCCGAACGCGCCGCGAAGAAGCGGTCGTCGACGCCGTTGTGGACGACCGACACCGGCGGCAGGTCCGGCAC
>JAEYTU010000280.1 GCA_023433825.1 Planctomycetota bacterium | reverse complement strand
CGCGACGCATGCGCGTCGCCCCGACCCGGAGCGCGCCGTCCTGGCGGCGGTGGCTTCGGCACTCGCGCCGCATGCGACGCCGGAACAGATCGACGCGATCGTGACCGACGCGTTCGTCGATCTGGCGACGCGGCGTCCGTTCGTCCGAACGACGACGGTCGGGCCGCTGACGTTCGCGGCGTCGCCCGGTCTCTGTGATGGGTCGCCGGACCTCTCCGCACTGGCGCGACTGCCGCTGCCGGAGTGGATCGGCGACCTCGTGCCGACGCTGCGGCCGACGACCGCGCGGCTCGACGGCGCGTGGTTGCCGACGTCGCCGTTGCTCGACTTGCTGCGAACGCAGCCGACGGCCGCGTCGCCGCGCGAAGTCGCGCTGCGAGAGGCGCCGGTGCGCGCGTGGACCGAGACGTCCCGCGCGTCGCCCACGTCGCCCACGTCGCCCGGGTCGCCCGCGATCCCGACGTCGGCCCCGGCGCTGACCCCGGTCCCGGCGCCGAGCCCGGCAGCCACGAAGTCGGCGACGACGCAGACCCTCCGGATGCTGTTGCAGGCGCAGCACCGGTTGACGTTCGCCGCCTGGATCGGCTGACCGTTGCTCGCGTTCCGCATCGCTGCGTCGTCGATCTGGACGGCGTTCCGCCATCCGCGCGTGTTGCTGGCCGCGTGGGCCGTCGTCACGGTGCCGGCGTTGTTCGTCGTTCTGCCGCTGCACGCCGACCTCGAACACGCCGCCGCGGCCGCGTCCGGCGCGGCCGACGCGTCGTTCCCGCCGGACGCCGCGGCCGAGGCCGCCGCACTGCAGGCGATCGACGGCCCCCCGAGTCTGATCGGCCCGAGCCTGTTCGTGCTGCTGGCGTGGGCGTTCCTCGGCGGCGGCATCCTCAGCACGGTTGGGTTGCGCCGACGCTTCGTCTTCGACGAGTTGCTGAGCGAAGGCGGCGCGCACTTGCTGCGAAGCCTGCGCGTGCTCGTCCTGGGTCTCGTGCCGGCCCTCGTCGTCGCCGCGGTCGGCCGCGAGTTGCTCGGACGCTTCGAAGGTGCACTGCTCGACCGGCCGCAGACGTCGATCGCGCCGGGTTGGCCGCTCGTCGAAGGCGTGACGCCGACGCACCTGCTCGACCTCGCGCGCTTCGTCGTCGGGTTCGCGTTCGTCGTCGTCGTCTTCACGGCGAAGGTCGCGCTGGCGCGGATCGTGCTCGACGGCCGACGTTCGGCGCTGCTCGCGTGGTTCGCCGCCGTGGTCCTCGTCGTTCGCCATCCGCTGCGGACGACCGTGATCGTCGGCCTGTTGACCGGCGCGTGGCTGGCCGGTGTGCATCTGTTCGGTGCGCTGACCGTGCAACAGCTCGAGGTCGGGGGCGACGTCGCGACCGGTCTGCTGTTCGGCCAGCTCGGGGTGCTGTGGGCACAATCGATCCTGGTTGCGTTCACGATCGCGGCGCGCCGCTTCGTAGGCAGCACGCGACCCGAACCGGAGCCGGTCGTCGTCGCCACTCGTGCGGTCCCGCGCCGGGCCGCAGCCATCCCATTCGCCGCGAGTTCCAGATGAAGTGCATCGCCTCCCTGTTCCCGTTCTTGCTCGCCGCCACGACGTTCGCGCAGGAGCCGGAGCCGCCGCTGTCGAAGGAGTTCTTCGCCGGCCGTCGCGCGGCGCTCGCCGAAGCTGTCGCGGCGCAGACGCCCGAGGGGCGTCGCAGCGTCGTGTTGCTTCGCGGGGCGCCGAAGCCCGGGAACATGGCGCTGTTCGGCCAGAGCCACGAGTTCTGGTACCTGACCGGCGTCGCGCAGGAGGACGTCGCGATGCTGCTGTTCCCCGACTCGCGGCGCGACGTGTTGCTGGTGCATCCGTTCAACCGGCTCGGTGCGCTCTACGACGGTCATCGCCTGGTGCCGGGCGAGGCGGCGGCGACGGCGAGCGGGTTCGCCGAGGTCGGCAACGTTCGCAGTCTGAAGTCGCTGCTCGACGAGGCGCTGGCGCCCGACGCCGACGGGGTTCGGCCGATTCTGTGGACGTTGCTGCAGCCGTCACCCGGACCGACGGCGTCGGCGCGGGCGGCGGCCGAGCATGCGGCGGCCGTCGCGCGCGACCCGTTCGACGGTCGGCTCTCGCGGGAGGCCGCGCTCGCCGGGCGGTTGAAGGCGATGTATCCCGACGTCGCCATCGAGGACGTCGCGCCGCTGCTCGACGCGATGCGCCTCGTCAAGACGCCGGACGAAGTGCGATCGATCCGCGCCGCGAGCCGGATCGCCGTTGCCGGGATCGGCGACGCGATGCGCGCGGTACGGCCGGGGGACTACGAGTTCCAGTTGGCGGCGGTGGCGCGCTACGCGTTCAGCCGGCATGGCGCCGGTCCGGATGCCTACGCGGCGATCGTCGGCGCCGGTCGCAACGGCTGCATCCTGCACTACCGCGAGAACGCGAAGCGGATCGAGGCGGGCGACCTGATCGTGATGGACTACGCGCCGATGGTGAACGGGTACTGCGCGGACGTGACGCGGACGTTCCCGGCGTCGGGGACGTTCACGCCCGAGCAGCGAAAGCTGGTGCAGGACGTCTACGAGGTGCAGCAGGCGATCCTCGCGGCGATCAAGCCGGGCGCGCGGCTGTCGCAGCTCGACTCGATCGGCAACCGCGAGCTGGTCGCGCGCGGCTATCGGCGCGCGCACGGGCCGTGTCACCACGTCGGGCTCGCCGTGCACGACGTTCATGCGGACGTGCTGCTGCCCGGGATGGTGATCACGGTCGAGCCGGGTGCCTACCTCGTCGATCGCGAGATGGGCTGCCGGATCGAAGACATGGTCCTGATCACCGAGGACGGCTACGAGCTGCTGAGCGGCGGCCTGCCATCGACGCCGGACGCGATCGAGGCCTTCGTGCGCGAG
>JAEYTU010000250.1 GCA_023433825.1 Planctomycetota bacterium | reverse complement strand
AACTCACGAGCAACCACTCGTCGCCCCGCGCGTGTCCGCGCGGGGCCACACGACTCACCCCGGCACGAACTCACGAGCACCCACTCGTCGCCCCGCAGGAGTTGCACTTCAGGCAAGTCCCGTTGCGGACCAACGTGAACGCGCCGCAGGCGCCGCAGGCGTCGCCTTCGTAGCCCTTCAAACGGGCCTCGACGATCAACGCACGGCGCTTGACCGTGTCGACGGTGCTGCCGTTCGCCGTGCGGACGTGCGTCGCCGTCGTCTGCACGCGCGACGCGACGACGTGGATCGGCGTCGACACCGGGTTGGCCGACGCACCGGCGAGGTGGGCCGAGACCGGGGCCGCTGCCGGCGTCGGCGCGTGGACGGCGACGCGCGCATTCGGGCGGCCGTGCTCGAAGCCCTGACTGCGCGGGTGCAACGACGACGGCGGCGGTTCGACCGGCGGCTCGCCTTCGATCGCGTCGATCGGCGTCTCCGAGACGACCTCCTCCTCGTCGTACTCCGGCGTGCCCTTGCCGGTCGTCGTGTGGCGCAGGTCCTCGTTGTGCACCTGCGCGAGGTCGTCGCGGTCGAGGTAGCTGATCGCGAGGTCGCGGAAGACGTAGTCGATGACCGACGTCACGAGCTTGATCCGATCGTGACCGCCGACGACGCCGTTCGGCTCGAACCGAGTGAACGTGAACGCGTCGACGTACTCCTCGAGCGGCACGCCGTGCTGCAACCCGAGCGACACGGCGATCGCGAAGCAGTTCATCAAGCTGCGGAACGCGGCGCCCTCCTTGTGCATGTCGAGGAAGATCTCGCCGAGCGAACCGTCCTCGTACTCACCGGTGCGCAGATAGATCTTGTGACCACCGACGACGGCCTTCTGCGTGTAGCCGGCGCGACGGTGCGGCAGGCGACGACGCTTGGCGAGGTAGCGGTGCACGATCCGCTGCGTCAGCTTCTCGGCGACGGCGAGCGCCGGCGCCTTGTCGTCGTGCGCCGCGCCGTTCTCGGCGACCGCGTCGTCGACGAGCGTGTCGTCCTCGATGCCCGAGCTCAGCGGTTGCGACAGCTTCGAACCGTCGCGGTACAGCGCGACGGCCTTGACCATCATCTCCCACGACAACCGATACGCGCGCTTGACGTCGTCGAGCGTCGCCTCGTGCGGCATGTTGATCGTCTTGCTGATCGCACCCGAGATGAACGGCTGCACCGCAGCCATCATGTGGATGTGCGCGTCGAACGCGATGAAGCGCTTGCCGATGCGCCCGCACCGGTTCGCGCAGTCGAACACCGGCAGGTGCTCGGGCTTCAAGTGAGGCGCGCCTTCGACCGTCATCGTCCCGCAGACGTAGTCGTTCGCGGCGGCGATCTCGGCCTTCGTGAACCCGAGGTGCGCGAGGACGTCGAAGTTCCACTGACCGAGCTGCGCGTCGCCGAGCTTCAGCACGTCGCGGCAGAACGCTTCGCCGAGGATGTGCTTGCCGAACGCGTAGCCGACGTCGAACGCCGACTGCAGCGCCGCCTCGACCTTGCGAATCGTCGCGTCGTCGAAGCCCTTCGCGGCGAGTGCCTCGTGGTCGATGCCGGGCGCGCCGGCCAGCGTCTTCCGACCGACGGCATACGCGACGATGTCGTCGATCTGGCTCTTGTCGTAGCCGAGCTTGCTCAGTGCCGGCGGCAGACTCTGGTTGATGATCTTGAAGTACCCGCCACCAGCGAGCTTCTTGAACTTGACCAGTGCGAAGTCCGGCTCGACGCCGGTCGTGTCGCAGTCCATGACGAGGCCGATCGTGCCGGTCGGCGCGATGACGGTGACCTGCGCATTGCGGTAGCCGTGCTTCTCACCGAGCGACAGCGCGCGATCCCACGAGTCCTGCGCGGCCTTCAACAGGTCCTTCGGGCACAGCTTCGGGTCGAGCGCCTTCGGGCGGATCGACAGATCCTCGTACTCCTTCGGCGCCGCCGCGTGCGCGGCGCGGCGATGGTTGCGGATCACGCGCAGCATCGACTCACGATTGCGCGCGTAGCCTGGGAACGGACCGAGCTGCTTCGCCATCTCGGCCGACGTCGCATAGCTCTCGCCGCACATGATCGCCGTCAGTGCGCCGGCCAGCGCGTAACCCTGCTCCGACGCGTACGGGATGCCGAGCCGCATCAGAACGGTGCCGAGGTTCGCGTACCCGAGTCCGAGCGTGCGGAACTCGAAGCTTCGCCGCGCGATCGACGCGCTCGGGAAGCTCGCCATCAGCACGCTGATCTCGAGCACGATCGTCCAGAGTCGCGTCGCGTGGCGGTACGCGTCGAGGTCGAACGTTCCGTCGGCCTTCAAGAACTTGACGAGGTTCAGCGACGCGAGGTTGCACGCCGTGTCGTCGAGGAACATGTACTCCGAGCACGGATTGCTGGCCTGGATGCGGCCGTCCGCCGGGCACGTGTGCCATTCGTTGATCGTCGTGTCGTACTGGACACCTGGATCGGCGCAGGCCCACGCCGCATACGCGATCTCGTCCGACAACTGCCGCGGATCGATCCGCTTCGCGATCTTGCCGTTCGTGCGGTTGCGCAGTTCCCACGGCTGACCGGTCGCGAGCGCGTCGAAGAACGAGTTCGGGATCCGCACCGAGTTGTTCGAGTTCTGACCGGAGACCGTCAGGTACGCCTCGCCGTCCCAGTTCGTGTCGAACTCGGGTTGCTCCATCGCGCGGAAGCCCTGCTGCGCGAGCTGCAACGCGCGCTGCAGATACGCCTCGGGAACGCAGGCGGCGCGGGCCTCGCGCAGCGCGGCCGCGAGTGAGGGGTTGTCGGCCGGACGCGTGACGGCGACGCGCGGCGTGCCCTCGACGACCGGCTCCTTGATGCCTTCCCAGCACGCGTTGATGACGTGCGTGATCGAGCGCTTCATCGCGCGACTGCCGGCGACGAGTGCGGCGACCTTCTGCTCCTCGACGACCTTCCAGCGGACGAAGTCGAGGATGTCCGGATGGTCGAGATCGAGGCAGACCATCTTCGCAGCGCGACGCGTCGTGCCGCCGGACTTGATCGCGCCGGCCGCGCGATCGCCGATCTTCAGGAACGACATCAACCCCGACGAACGGCCGCCGCCGGACAGCGGCTCCTCACTGCCGCGGACCTTCGAGAAGTTCGTGCCGGTCCCCGAGCCGTACTTGAAGAGGCGCGCCTCGCGCGTCCACAGATCCATGATCCCGCCGTCGTTCACGAGGTCGTCGTCGACGGCCTGGATGAAGCACGCGTGCGGTTGCGGACGTTCGTACGCGCTCGAGCTGAGCTTCAACTCGCCGTTGCTCGGATCGACGTACCAGTGCCCCTGCGCCGGGCCGGTGATCCCGTAGGCGAAGTGCAACCCGGTGTTGAACCACTGCGGCGAGTTCGGCGCCGCCATCTGCGCGGCCAGCATGTGGCTGAGTTCGTCCTCGAACGCCTGCGCGTCGGCGTCGGTGTCGAAGTAGCCGTGTGTCTTGCCCCAATGCGCCCAGCAGCCGGCGAGGCGGTGGAAGACCTGGCGCGCGTCGCGCTCGCCGCCGAGCACCGGCCGACCCTGATCGTCGAGCCGCGGCTTGCCGTCGGCGTCGACCTGCGGGACGCCGGCCTTGCGGAAGTACTTCTGCGCCAGGATGTCGACGGCCACCGGACTCCAGTGCGCCGGCACTTGGATGTCCGCGAGTCGAAAGACGACCGTGCCGTCCGGATTGCGGATCTCCGACGTCCGTGACTCGAATGGGAGCGACTCGTACGGAGATGCGCCCTGCCTCGTGAACCGCCGCTGGATCTTCAAAGCCTTACCTCCTCCTCTCGTGACCTTCGCCGACCGGCACTCTCGCCGACCGGCACGTCGCCAACCGAAACTCGCGAACCGCGGATGACCGCCGCGGACGCGCTCCTACCGACGTCCCGGTCGGGCATGTCCGCCCGAGACGCTCCTGACTGCTTGCCGCGTCGGTCCTCCACCCGAGGATCCACCCGGGGATCGACGCGGGGATCGACGCGAACGCGCGACACGTTCGGCCGACGGTGCGTCCGACGGCGGGGCCGCGCGGTCGAGCGATGCAGCGGAACTGCGCGGCGCGCGCGCCCGGAGATGCGCGCGAAGCGGTGCGCTCGGAGAGCGTGCGCCCGGAGCGCACGTCCGCCGCCACTGCCATGCTCGCGTTGCCGCACTCCACTCGATCCGCCTCCACACGACCGCCGCGCCGTGGCGCGGCTTCGAACCGTCCGCCACTGCGCCGAACCACCCAGATTCCATACACACCGACGCGCCGGTCCGACCGAGTCCACGATCCGACCGACATTCCTCCGACCGACGTTCTGCTGACAGAGACTTGCCTGACCGAGACCACACGGCGGGGAGCGGGGCATTCCCCGTCCGTCGGAACGTCCCGGCGAACGTCCCGAATACCGACGCGTGGCGTGCTCGCCCGGATCGAACCGTGTCCGGGCTCCTGAACTGACTGCGCGAAGTCTGCGTGCGTCGTGTCCGACCGATTCGACGCTGCCGTCGCTTCGTTCGCTTCCGCCGTGGCCTTCGCTTCCGTCGCGTGCTCCGTGGGACGACCCGTCGGGATCCGACCCCCGGTGCCCGTCACCGACCTACCCTGCGTGACCGCTCCGACCACCCGGGGCGCGCCACCATCCGACCACTTCCGACCGGGGGTCCAGACGACCCGAGCGGGGGAGGCGAGCGGATGCGTCCGCCGGGCAATCCCGGCGACGCGCCGGGGGACTCGGAGGACCTCAGGATCCCGCAGGAAGTGACGCCGTCGGACAAGCCGTCGATGCCACCGCTCTGACGAGAAACCACTATCTATAGAGGTCGTCCGGGTGCGGCAACTCCAAATCTAGAGAAAGGCGCATGCGCGCGACGACGTGTGCAGCGACGCTTCGCTCGCGTCGTGCGTCGGTCTCGGCGACGCGTGCGCTCGTCGCGTTCGACGTGCGAATCACGCCCCGCCGCGGGGCGCTTCGGCGCGCCGTTCGAGCGCGCTCGCCGACTCGCGCGGCGTCCGCCGAACGCCTGCGACCGCGCGATCCAACCTTGCCCGCCGCTGCGTCGTCCGCATGATCCCGCGATGCCTGTTCTGCGCAGTCCTTCGATCCTCGCTGCGACGGCGTCGGCCGCGTTCCTCGGAGTGGCGGCAAACGCCCAGGTCCTGCCGGGCGTTCGTGCCGCCGAGGCGCTCGGCGCCAGAACCGGGGTCTATGCGATCGACATCGGCGAGAAGCGCCCGATCCACGTCCATCGCGCCGACGAGGCGTTCGTCCCGGCGAGCAACCAGAAGGTCCTGACGGCGATCGCCGTCGTCGCCGGCCTCGGCTTCGGTTTCGAGTTCGAGACCCGCAGCCGCCTGCGCGCCGGGCGACTCGAGATCGAGGCGAGCGGTGACCCGAACTGGGAGACCGGCTCGGAACACGACCCGGCCCGGATGTTCGACGCGATCGCGATCGCGCTGTTCGACGCCGGCGTCCGCGCGGTCCGCGGGATCGATCTGCAGGACGGTCCGTTCACCGGCCCGACGCGTCCGCCGACGTGGCCGAACGACCAACTCGACACCTATTACTGCGCGCCCACGGGTCCCTTCGTCCTCGATGCCGGCTGCTTCCGGGCGCGCGTCGCACCGACGAACGGCGCCGCCGCGGCCGTCGAACTGCTGGCGCCGATCCGCGGTGCGGCGATCGACGGACGCATCGCGATGTCGACGCGCAAGGACGCCGTCTACGGCTTTCGCGACGACGCCGGCCGAGTCCTCGCCCGGGGCGCGATGCCGCGCGGCGCCGGAACGGTCGTCGTCAAGCACGCCGTCGCCGATCCGCGCGACTGGTACGAACGCGCGTTGCGCGCGCGGCTGGACGCCGCCGGGATCCGCGTCGCCGAGGACGCGCCGGCGATCGACCTCGCGTTGCCGGTCCTGCGCACGCCGCTCGCGCCGGCGCTCGGGCGGATGGTGCAGGAGTCGAGCAACTTCCACGCGGAGCAACTGCTCCGTGTGCTCGGCGCCAAACACGGCGACGGCAGCCTCGCCGGCGGCGTCGCGGCGATGGCGCACGAACTCGGCGAGCTCGTCGGACCACTGCCGGCCGACGCATCGCTCGTCGACGGCAGCGGTCTGTCGCGCGGCAATCGGTTGACGCCGCGACTGCTCGGCGACGCGCTGGAAGTCGGTCTGCGACAGGTTTGGCGTGGCGCGCTGCTCGACGCGCTGCCACGTGCAGGCGAGGACGGCACCGTCGAACGTCGATTCACCGGCCGCGCGATCCAGTCTCGCGTCCGCGCGAAGACCGGCTGGATCCGCGGCGCCTCGTCGCTGAGCGGCATCGTCACGCTCGAAGACGGCCGACTGCGCGTCTTCGCGATCCAGATGAACTACGACCCGAAGCTGACCGGACTGAACCGACGGTTGAAGCTGCTGCAGGAACAGATCGTCGAGCAACTCGCGGAGCTTCGCGAATGAACGGCCGCGACGACGCGCCTTCGCCCGAACTGCTGCGGCAGTTCCTCGTCGCGGCGGAACGGATCGCGCGACGCGGTGGGGAGGTGCTGCGCGACTACGCCACGCGATTGCGCACCGTCACGACCGAGTTCAAGGGCCGGCGCGAACTCGTCACGGTCGCCGATCGCGAGGCCGAACGCGTCGTCGTCGGCGACCTGCTGCGCGAGTTCCAAGATCACGGGATCCTGGCTGAAGAAGGCGTGCTGACCCCGCAGGGCGTCATCCACCAGCCGTCCGATTGGACGTGGATCCTCGACCCGCTCGACGGAACGACGAACTTCGTCCACGGGCTGCCGTTCTACTGCGTCGCGTTGGGC
>JAEYTU010000186.1 GCA_023433825.1 Planctomycetota bacterium | reverse complement strand
GGATCGCCGTTCGCGGGAAGAGGCCTCCGCCGTCGACGACGACGCGGCGCACCGGCGCGAACGCGGACGCGTGGTCGCGGATCAGCCGCGCCAGTGGGCGGCGATGAAGTGCCAGCACGAGTCGTTGCAGGGGGCGGCTGCGCACGACGACGCGTTCGAGCAGGTCGAGCCACGGCTGGTCGAGGAGCCGCAGGACCGGCGGAAGGGGGCTCGTTCGCGTTCCGGCGCGTGTGGTGGCCGGCAGGTCACGCCAGTGGAGACGTGGGTGCGCGTGGTGTTCGACGTGGTAACCGTCGTTGCAGAACAGCGCGTTCCACCACCGCGCGCGGCAGGTCGTCGTGCCGCCAAGGTGCTCGGTGTGGCCGTGGACGGCGCAGATCGCGAGCCCGAGCGCGATGCCGGGGAGCCACGTCCACAGCAGCAGCGCCGGCGCGACGAGCGCGAGTGCCGTGCACGCGGCGGCGAGCAGTGCGCATTCGGCGATCAGGCCGGCGTCGACACGGAGCCGGAATGGGGTGCCGGCATGGTGCGCGAGGTGCCGATCGCGCCAGAGCCGCTGCGGCACGCCGAGCAGCAGCGTGCAGACGCACGACCAGAGCGCATTCGCGGCGCGGGCGTGGAAGAGCGGCCGGTGGACGAAGTGGTGCGCGATCGTGTTGCCGGTCCACCAGATCCCGAGCGCGACGACCGGGATCGACGGCGCCGCGACCAGCAGCGCCGCATGCCCGCAGCCCGCGGCGATCGCCCACCGGTCCCGCGGATCACGCAGCAGCCAACCCGTTCGCATCGCGCCGCACGACGCCGCGTTGACGTCCGCGTTAGCGAGAAGTTGGTGCCTGGCACTTTCGTTTCACTTTGTCTGGGGAAGTGAAACAAAGGTGCCAGGCACCTTCGTTTCACTTTCCTCGCGGACGTATGACGACGTCGACGCGCGTCGACGCGCCGACGTGATCGCTCGTCATCACGATCGAATCGATCGAGCGGCCGAACGCCTGCAGCATCGAACGGAACAGCGTGCGGGCGTCGTCGCCGAGATGCGGGATCGCGTCGACGAACGTCGCCACCCGGGTGAACTGGTCCCCGTGGAGCCGATGCACCTGGCACCGCTCCGCCGGCACCGCCGGAAGGTCCTTCGACTCACGCCACGCGTGAACGATCCGCGCCGTCAGCGCCGGCGCCGTGCTGGCGATGTAGAGGTCGTCGAGCACGACGTGATGCAGCAAAGGACTCTCGGCGTCGGTCGGCGCATCGGTCGGGCGCCAACCCTGCAGCCCGGCGACGACGGCGTCCTCGAGCTTCGACTCCGGCGACGCGAGCCCAACGACCGTCGCGAAACGGTCGTGGAACTCGCTCGCGAACGTCTTCGCCGTCGCACGGTCGGTCAGTCGACCGACGAGCGCGAAGGCCGGGATCGGCGCGGTCTCGGTTCCAACCAGGTCGACGACGATCACGGCGCCGGGCTCGAAGACCGCCGATTCCTCGCCGCCGATCCATTCGTCGAACGGCTCCGACACCTCCATCCACTTCGCGAGCGGTTCCGTCCACCAGTCCGACGGCAAGCCGACCGCCGCGGGATCCAGCGCCCCGTACCCGAGGTCCCTCGCGAACTGCGCGACGAAGTACATCGCCTCGTCGAGCGCCATGTGGCCGAACGTCGACGCGACCAACGCGCCCCGCGGCGCGGCGCGATGCAGATCGACGGCTGTCATGTGCGCGTCGTCGATCTCCGCGTCCTCCGGATGCTCGACCCAGACCCAACGGAACGTCTGCCCGACGTCGAGTCGGTACGTGTCGACAGCGTCGTAGATCGTGAAGTCGTCACCGAACCACGCCAGCAGCGCGCCGGCTTGCTCGGACAATCGCTCGTAGCGCTCGTCGTCGTCGTGCAACCAATCGTCGAAGTCGACGAACTGGTCGTAGTAGCGCCGTGTGTCGCTGACGACGAGGCTGTGGGTCTCGTCCGACGGCGGCCAGAGGTCGCCGAGCGCCGGCGCCGGATCGAGTTCCCCGTCGCCGCGCTTGCCGAGTTCGACGACGAGCCGCGTGCCGTCGATTCGCCACCGAAGCTCGTAGCGGAGCGCCTTCATCGCGGCGGCGACGCGTTGCTGCCGTTCGTCGAGTTCGGTGCCGCCCTTCAGCGGACGACGGTACGGGCGCAGGATCGCCGGCACGGTGCGCTCGAGGAGTGCCTCGACGTGGATCACCACGTCTTGGCCATTCGCGTGTTCGCTGACCTCGACACCGAACGGCGCCGCCATCGCGATGGCTTCTCGGATCGCTGGCGCGATCAACCCGCCGTGCGCGGCGTCGGCCAACTCGACGTCGACGACGATCGACATCGGCAACCCACGAACGAGCGCTTCGTCGAGCGTCGTCATGCCGGCATCGAACCAGTCGGTTTCGCCGCGCGCCCGCCCCGTCTCGGCGATCGACAGTCCGCCGATCGCCGCGGTGACACGACCCAGCGTCTCGACCGTCGCGTCGTCGCATCCGAAGGCGACCGACGGCGGGAACGCATCGAGCACCTCCAGAATCCTGGCGTGCGTGACGTGACGGCTGCGCCGATACACGTTGTCGATCAGCAGCTTCATCGGTTCCCACTCGGCCAGGTCGCGCAGCGGTCCGCGCAGGTCGCGGCCGAGGGCGAACGTCGTCGCATTCGCCGGCAGCCGACGCGCGATCGCCGTGAAGCGTTCGACGGCGCTCGACGAAGTCGGCGACGCGGGAGCGGTCTGCGCGTTCGCTGGCGTTGCGAGCGGGAGGAGAAACAGCAGCGAACCGAAGGCTGCGCGGAGGAGGATGGTCATGCGGCGCAAAGGCGACGGGAAAGTGAAACGAAAGTGCCAGGCACCAACTTCTCAGTAGACGATGCCCTCGGCGACGTCGGAGGTCAGCAGGCCGAGCGGGTTGGCGCCGATCGTCAGAACGAGGAACTGGCCGGTCAGGCGGCCGCCGGTCAGCGTGTTGTCGTTCGGCACCGGCAGCGGAACGCTGACCGCGCCCGACGCGTCGAGCACGGTCGAAAGCGTGAAGATCCGATCGGTGTAGAGCTGACAGCCGGGCATCCCGATCGCGCCGAGGTCGAACGGCAGCGGCACACCGGCGAACACGGCGCGATTGCTGCCGAGCATCAGGAACGTCGGCGCCTGCGCGACCCCGCCGACCATCCGCATCGACCACGCGGCATTGCCGATCGAAGGTCGCCCGACGAACTCGTGCCGCGGCGTCGAACCGCTGTTGCCTGCACACCCCTCGCCCGCCGTGACGAGCGACGCGCGGCGAATCGGGCCAACGTCGATGTCGGTGATCGTGCCGGCGAAGCGCTGCACGACCGTCCCCGGAAACTGCAGGACTTCGTTGCTCGTCGCGAACCAGAACGTGCCGCCGCCGTACTCGGCCGCCGCCGCGACGATCGGCCCGCGATTCGGCGATGCGATCACGGCTGCGTTGCCCGGCGTGATCGCATAGATCTGCCCGTCCTCGCCGCATCCGACCAGCATCGTCCCGAGCGACGTCAACGCCTTGAACGTCGGATACGTCGACCCGAAGAGGGTCGGCGCACCGGTCACGAGGTCGACCTCGACGATCGACGTCGGCTGCGCGAGACCGAACGAGCTGACGTACGCCTTCCGACCGATGACGGTGACGTCGTACGCGTTCGGAAGCGGCGCGAGCAGCGTCGCCCGCGTCATGCCGATCGGCCAGCGATACAGCCCCCCACTGGCCCCGCCGATCGCCGCGAGAACGTCCGTGCCGTCGATCCACATCCGACCGATCGCGCCGGTGACGCCGGTCATCGTCTGATTGGTCGGCAACCGATACCGCGACCCTTCGACCGCGAACGTCATGTACGAAGGCCGGATCGAGATCGAGATCCCGCCCGACGTGTAGATCGTCAGCGGGTCGAGCGGATCGATCGCAACGGCGCCGGCCTGGCGTTGCAGTGCCGTTCCCGGCTGCGGCAGCAGCGGCGTCACGATGCCGTTCGTCGGATCGAGATAGCTGAACGGCGTGCGAACGATCGTCCCGGTCGACTCGGCGACCAGGATGTGTCGGTACGGGACCTGTGCGGCGAGCGACGCGGACGCGGCGACTGCGCACGCGACGAACGACGAGAGACGCATGTTCATGACGAGGACCTCACGGGAAGACGCCTTCGAACTGCAGCACCGGCACGTAGCGCGCGGTCGCCGAGATCGAATACCGACCCAGCGATGCCGAGTAGAAGATGCTCTGCTCGCGCACCGTCGGAACGATCGGACTGTCGAGCAACGCGACCATCCCGGGCGAGACGACCGCGTCTTGGAGCCCCGGCCGGCCGGACATCAGCGCGATCGACTGCAGGTACACCGGAACGCGAAACGCGTTCGGCGTCGCAGGCACCGGAATCGACACGGGTTGGACGACACCACCGGTCGACGTCAGCGGGACGGCGACGAGCGGTTCGACGTGCAACGTGCACCCACCGAGGCCGACGAACGACAGGTCGAGCGGAAGCCCCGGCGCTGCGTTCGTGAATCCGACGAGCAGCAGTCCCTGGGCGAACGCGAACGCCGCCGTCAGCGTCGGCGTCGCGTCGAGCGTTCCGCCGAGCAATCCGCCCGACAGCGCGAGCGTCAGCCGATCACCGGCGCCGTTCGCGCAGCCTTCGCCGATCTCGACGCGCATCGCCTGGCGGTTCGTCCCCGTGATCGACTCGTTGACGGCGTCGAGTCGCCACGCGTCGGTCGGCACCGCCGTCGTGTCGGTCGTCTCGATCGTCATCAGCAGGTTGCCGACGTTGCCGGCGTAGACGTAGGGCATCGGCAACGGCACGCGGAACGCGAACGGCCGCGGCAGCGTCGGCGGCGGCGTCGAGGTCGGCAGCGAGAACGCGCCCGATGCGACGATCGTCGGCGTCGCGCCGGCGGCGTTCGCGATCGGGTCGATCGACATGCTGGCCGCGGACGTCAGCGTCGTGTGGAACGTGAACGAGTAGGCCTTCGTGTGCCCGGTCCACGTCGAGCGCGACTGGCCGTCGGCGCGAAACGCGAACGCCGTGATCAGCCCTTGCCCGGTCGTCAGCCGTGGTGCGTCGATCAGCACCTGCAACTTCGCCGACGGGTACGAGAACGGATACCGGTTCGAGGAGTTGCCCTCGACCGTCGCGTTCTCCGACGGCACGACGCGCGTCATCTGTGCGACGGCCGGTGCGAGGGCGGATGACAGAACCGTCAGGAGGACGACGTGCAGAGGGATCGGTCGGGTCATGGTGTGTGTTCCGGAGCGCGGCTAGGTTAGCGGCCTTCCTGCGCCTCATGGTCGTTCCCGATCCGTTCACGAACCCCCCGGTCGAGACGCCGGACGGCTGTCGCGCTCGGATCCACCTGCCGTCCGGTCATCGATATTTCGACGGACACTTCGTCGACCGCCCGCTCTGTCCCGGGGTCGGTCTGCTGGACTGCGTCGACCGCGCACTCGCGCGAACGCATCGTTTGCGCACCGCCGGCTATGCCGAGGTGCGCTTCAAGCGGCCGATCCTGCCCGATGTCACGGCTGAGTTGGCGATCGACGGACTCGGCTCCGAACGGCCCTGGTTCACGATCACGTCGGCGGAAGGCCTGCATGCGCAGGGCGCCGTGCGGATCGAGGGACGCGCCGGGAACGGCCATCCTTCGCCTGGACCGCCACCCGAACGCAACGGGCACGGGTTGCCGGTCCGACTGCCGCATCGGCCGCCGTCGCTGCTGATCGAATCCGTGCAACGCTTCGACGCCGACTCGATCGACGTCGTCGGGCGGGTCCCATCGGCGAACGGACTCGTTCGTCGCGATCACGCGCCGGCAGTGCTCGCCGTCGAGATCGGCGCCCAGGCCGGCGGTTGTCACGCGGCGTGGAACGCCGCGCCGCCCGGTTCGACCCCCGCCGAGCCAGCGCCCGGGTTCCTCGTCGCGATCGCGAACGCGCATTGGCACGCCGACGACGTTCCTCCGGAGGTCGACATCGTCGCGCGCGTCACGCGGCTCCGGGTGCTCGGACCGATGACGCAGTGGCGGGTCGATGCGTGGCGCGATGCGACACCGTGGGCGTCGGCGCAGTTCGCGACGTTCGGTTTGCTGAACGGAATGTGACGGTCACGCCGTCGCGCCGGCGTCGACGACGATCGTCTGACCGGTGATCGACGCGGCGCCGGGCGACAGCAGGAACGCGATCGTCGCCGCGACCGACGCCAGCGTGACGCCGTCGGGCAGACACTCGGGTTCGCGCAGTTGCGCGACGGCCTCCGGCGCGAGGTCGCCGACGAAATCGGTCGCGACGAAACCCGGAACGACGACGTTGACGCGCACGCCGCGCTTGCCGACTTCGCGCGCCAGCGAACGCGCCATGCCGATCAGACCGGCCTTCGCGGCGCCGTAGACGGCTTGGCCGGCGACGCCGCGAAGTGCTGTCAGCGACGCGACGAGCACCAGCGCGCCACGCCGCCGGCGCAACATCCCTGGCAGCACGGCACGCGCCACGCGCATCGCGCCGCCGAGATCGACGTCGAGAACCGCGTCGACGTCGGCGTCGGACGTCATCGCCAGCAGTCCGTCGCGGCGGATCCCGGCGACGTGGACGACGGCGTCGATCGCGCCGAACGCGGTCTCGATCTCGCGGACGAGCGGTCCGGGGCGCGTGCGGTCGGAGAGTTCGAACCGGAACGGCCGCACCGCGTCGCCGCACGCGTCGGCGACGCCCTGCGCGCGCGCGGCGTCGGTCGCGAACGTGAACGCGACGCGTTCCCCGGCCGCCGCCAACGTCTCGACGACGGCGCGCCCGATCCCGCGGCTTCCACCGACGACGAGCGCCGTCATCGCACCGCCTCCAGCAACGCGCAGGCGAACGTCCCACCCGGCGCGACGGCGGTCGTCAGCACGCGTCGCGGTGGCTCCGGCAGCGCGCCGTCGTGCAGCGTCACACCGAGTTCCGCGTCGGGCGTCGTGCACGCGTGCGGCCGCGCGAGCGATGCACCCGCGAGCACCAGCACGGCCGGTACGAGCGTTCCGCCAGCGTGCTCGCCGATGACGGCCTTCGGTGCGAACGTCGGC
>JAEYTU010000125.1 GCA_023433825.1 Planctomycetota bacterium | reverse complement strand
GCACGCGATCGTCTTTCCCATTGCCCGGGCTTCTGGCGCTCGACGCCGCCGACGGGTCGACCTTCACGACCGGCGAATGGCTGTTACCGGCGCTGACCGTCGTCCTCGTCGTCATTGCGTCGGCGATGGTGCGTCAGCAGTTCCGCGCCACCGCCCGCGAGAGCGACGCCGCGCGCCGCCAGATGGAGTTCCTGACGACGGTCACGCACGAACTGAAGACGCCGCTGGCGTCGATCCGGCTACTCGCCGAGATGCTGGTCGAGGACCGCGCGCGCGGAAAGGAACGGGACTACTACGGGCTGCTCGCCGTCGAAGCCGCCCGCCTGACGATGCTGATCGAGAACGTTCTAGACCTGGGCCGCGTCGAACGCGGCGAACGCGCCGACGACCGCCGCGACGTCGACCTGCGGGAGGTCGTCGCCGAGACGGTCGATCTGTTTGCACCGCTCGCTTTGCGCGACGGGATGACGGTGACGTTCGACGGCGACGGCGCCGCGTTGCCGGTCCGTGTCGATCGCGGCGCGTTCGTCCAGGCGCTGCTGAACGTGCTCGACAATGCGCGCAAGTACGCGGCGAACGGCCGGCGGATCGTCGTGACGGCGGGGGTCGACGCCGACAATGGTGACGACGTCTGCGCGGCGCGGGTGCGCGTTCGCGACCACGGTCCCGGCGTCGCGCCGGACGAACGCGAGGGCGTGTTCGCGCGATTCGTCCGCGGCCGCGCGCACCGTCATGGCGGCGTCCCTGGCGTCGGGATCGGGACTGTATCTCGCGCGGACGATTGCGCGACGTCACGGCGGTGATTTGACGTGCACGGCGGCCGACGACGGCGGCGGCGCGGTGTTCACGTTCGTCGTTCCGCTGCGCGCGGGCGCCGGCAGTGCGGACACGGGGGCGGGTGCCGCATGACGTTTCGGTTGCTCTTGGTCGAGGACGACGCGACGTTGCGGCGCGGGCTGACCGACGCGCTGCACGGGGAGGGTCACGAGGTCACGGCCGCGGGCGACGGCCACGAGGCGCGGGCGGCGTTGCGCGGGGGACGGTTTGACGTCGTCGTGCTCGACGTCATGCTGCCGGGGCCGAGCGGACTCGAGCTGCTGCGCGAACTGCGTGCGCGCGACGCCGCGACGCCGGTGTTGTTGCTGACGGCGCGCGGCGCCGAGGGTGACAAGGTGCTCGGGTTCGAGTTGGGCGCCGACGACTACGTCGCGAAGCCGTTCTCGCTGCGGGAACTGCTCGCGCGCGTGCGGGCGCTGCTGCGCCGCGTGGAGCGACCGGCGGCGGCCGGCGTCGTGCGGTTCGAGATCGGGCGGGCGTCCGTCGATCTCGAGGCGTTCCGCGTCGAGCACGACGGCGTCGTCCACGATCTGTCGCGCAAAGAGGCTGCGATGCTCGCGCTGCTGCGGATGTCTGCCGGCAAAGCGGTCAGTCGAGCGCGTTTTCTCGAAGAGGTCTGGGGCGGCGACCGCAATGTCGGCGACCGGACGATCGACACGCACGTGCTCAATCTGCGTCAGAAGGTCGAACCCGATCCGCGGCGGCCGGTGCACCTGCGGACGGTGCACGGCGTCGGCTATCGACTGGACCTGGAGCCACGCGCTTGACAGTTTCCGGACACAGAACGCACCGACGGCGGACTGACGGCGCGACGCCGGGCCGTCGGATGAGGACCATGAAACACATCATCTGCATCGTGACGTTCGCGGCATGGGCGGCCGCTCAGAGTCCGCAGTCGGAGTTCGCGAGGGTCGTCGCGCTGGACGAGCAGCAGCACGACCTCGGGGCGGCGGAGGCCGGGTATCGGCGGTTGCTGGAGGGGCAAGGGGCGTCCGGGGGCGCGTCGCGCGCCGAGGTCGCGTTTCGGCTCGGACGGTTGTTGTTGCGGCTCGGGCGCGGCGGGGAAGCGCAGTCGTTGCTGGCGGAGGCCGCGGCCGGGGGGAAGGAGTTGGCGGACGGTGTCGCGCGATTGCAGCGCGAGTTCGGGCAGGATGGCGAGCGCGAGAAGGAATTGCGCGCGCGGGCGCGGGAGATCATTCAGAAGGTGTTTGCGCGGGTGAACGCGGGCGGCCCGAACGTCGTGCAGCAGCCGCAGTCGCCGTTTCATCCGTACTCGACGGAGGATGCCGCGAACCTGCAGTGGATCGGTGCGCCGGCGGTGACGGAGTTGATTGCGCAGTTCGATGTCGAGCCGCGTGACAGCACGCGCCCGGGGACGCCGGCGCTGATCTGGAAGATCGGCGGGCCGGCGGCGGAGGCGTGGGCCGATCGGATCGCGGCGCATTCGGATGTCGAAGTGCGTGCGCACGCCGCGAGTGGTGCGTTCGCGGCGTCGAAGGGGATGGAGGAGAGAGCGCGCGCGTGGCTCGCGGATGCGGACCCGCAGGGGCGTGTCGTGACTGCTCTGCTGGGGACCACGAGCGGGTCGACACCGTTCACTTTGACCGACTTGGTTGGGGTCGCGCGCCGAGGGCCGGCGGCGGCGCGAGTGGCCGGGCTCCAGCGAATTTCACGGGATTGGGAGGGATCTCCCCGGGAGCAGCAGGCGGCGGCTTTGGCCGCGGGCATCGTCGACGTCGTGCGCGAGGCGCTTCGCACGCAAGACCCAGGCGTCGGACGTGCGGCAATGTGGCTGCTGACCTCGCAGCTGGCGATCGACGATCCCGATGCGCGATTGCTGTTGATCGAGAACCTCGGTCTGGTCGACGGTCATTCACAGTTTCCGCAGTTCCGACTGACTGCACCCGACGAGCACGTGGCCGCGATGGCCGAGGCTGCTCGACGGATTGGCCCGGCTCCGTCCCACCGCGAGCGGTACAGCGGTTCGCACTTCGCGTTCGCAGCGCTTCTCGAACGGTATCTGCAGGGCTGGAGTGCACCGGCGTTTCCGGCAGTGAAGGCGGCACTCGACGCGGGTTTCGAGCCAACTGGCTGGCCCGTCTCCATCAGTCAGTGGCTCGCCCAACATGCGACCGCCGAGCAACTGGTCGAGGTGATTCCGTTGCTGCCGAAGAGCAGGCAACCCAGCGCCCTGCTCATGGCCATGGGACGCCGGCCTGGGCCCACGACTGCGTTGCCGGCGCTGCTCCGCGTCGCGGGGGACATCGTGTCGCCGTCCGCGCCCTTGGGCGAGAGTCTCGCGTTCGCAGTCGCGGCGATCGGCCGCGCCGACGCCGCACCGGCCCTGGTCGATCTCGAAGCTCGCTCGCTCGTCGACGTGAATTCGGCGCTCATGCACCTCGTCAACCTGATTGCGAAGCACGACACCCCGCCCGTGCGCGAGGCGCTGAGGAAACTCGTGACGAGCGACACGGGCGACGCGGCGCTTCGCTTCAAGGGCGCGTATGTACTGCTCGCCGTCGAGGATGTCGCGACGATCGAGCTCTTGCCGTCAGTGCTCGCCGTTCAGCCACGGAAGGACGGTCGCTTCCAAGAGTCGAGCATCGGCGTTCGTCTCTTCGGTGCGAGCAGTGACATTCCGGCGCCGATTCGTGAGCGCATTGCCGAGGTCCTCGTCCGGCAGTCGCCGCAGGATGTGATTGCGGCAATGCCGGAAGCGTTCGGAGCGATTGGCCCAAACGTGGCGCAGATGCTGTTCCCGCTTGCGGTCGGATCGGTCGACACGGAGTCGGACTCTCACCGACTCACGAAGGCGCTGCAGTCTTTGACGCACTCGTTGACCTACCCAACGCAGTTGCGGGACTCGGGTCGCGAGCTCGTCGCGGACGTGTTGAAGGGCGGTCGTCCGAGAGCGCTCGCTGCCGTCGTGGCGGGAATCACCGGCGCGAAGTCCGCGAAGGCATTCGAAGGTGAACTGACGCCAATGCTCGACGATGCGCGAATGTCGACGTTCGTCGCGGAATGCTTGATCGAGGGGGGCGCGGCGGCTGACCTCGCATGGTTGACGCGCCTGCTCGGCAGCCGCTTCGAACGCACGCGGTTGGCCGCCATTCGCCTGCTCGCGCCAAAGCTCGGCCGTGAGGCCGTGCCAGCGGTGGCAGCAGCCGCCGGCGATCCGGTGGCCACCGTTCGTGAGGCGGCGTGCACGACGCTCGGAACGTTGCTCGACCCGGGCGCGGTCCCGGCATTGCTCGGCGCGATGAAGGACGAGCGCGAGTCCGTCCGCAAGGCCGCCGCCGACGCGCTGTCCGCGATCCGCTTCCACCACGAGACGAAGGCGCACTTCGATCGCGTTCTGTCGGGTCTCGACCCCAGCGCGCCGAGTGTGACCGCGAAGCTGTTGCACCAGGCGAAGCCGGATCAGCCGACCGAGCAGCGGATGTTGGCGATCCGTTCGCTGGGGTCACTGGGCGCGCCCGAGGCGCTGCCGTTCCTGATCGACTGGACGACCGACGCCGACCCCGAGATCACGGCCGCCGCCCGCGCCGCGATCACGCAGATCCACGCGAAGACCGCGGTGAAGTGAGACAAAGGTGCCTGGCACTTTCGTTTCACTTTCTCCGGCGAAGTGAAACAAAGGTGCCAGGCACCTTCGTTTCACTTTCACGCGTCGCGCAGCATCGCATCCAGCGAACGCGCGGTCGGCGGGGTGCCTTGCAGCGAGACGTCGGCCGGACGCATGGGGTCGCCGCGCGGGGCGGTGCGCACCGGTGACAGATCCAACCCGTGCAGCGCCGCGAAACGCTGACCGAACGCCGCGCGCGTGATCCGCTCGGGGCCGGGCAGGTGGTGCACACCGGCCGGCAACGCGAGCACGAGCGACACCAACCCGACGGCCGCATCCGCCGCGTGCAGCGGCGTGCGCCACTCGTCGGTGAACAGCGTCAACGCCGCACCATCGCGCAACGCCGCGCGGACCATGTCGGTCGCGCCGCGCCGCCCGTCGTGACTGCGACCGAACAACAACGGAAGGCGCGCCACGACGCCCCCGGCCGCCAGCACGACGTCCTCCGCCGCGACCTTCGTCCGCCCGTAGACCGACCGCGGATCCCGTGCGTCGTCGACGCGGTATGGAGCGCGATCGCCACCGAACACCAGATCCGTCGACGCCAGCACACACCGCCCGCCGAACGCGCGCACCAACGCCGCCGTCCCGCCGACATTCGTCGCCCATGCGCGCTCGGGCTCCCGTTCGCACGCGCCCATCGCCGCCATCGCGCCCAAGTGCAGCACCCGATCACACCCGCGCCCGTCGCCCCCCCCCCCCGCCGCGAGATCGCCGCCCCGCGCCTCCCCGCTCCCCACGCACGGGACCCCGCGCCGCGCCAACTCCGCCGCGACATACCTGCCGAGGAACCCGCTCCCACCGGTCAGCAACACGCGCGCACTCACTTCTGGCGTCGACACGACGGCGCGCGATCATGCCCAGGCCCACCCCGGCCCGCGATCGGGCCGCAGCCCAAGGCCTCCGCGCTACGCGCGTAGGCCGACATCGCGGGCCGGGATGGGACAGTGCTCACCGGGGCCTCCCGTGCCGCTCGCGAGACCGTTGACAAACAGCCAATGCCAACGAACACACGCCGAAAACTGCTGCAACCCGCGAAGCACCGCGGCACTCCCGGCCCATGCCCCGCCGCATCCTGATCCTCGCCAACCCGATCTCGGGCGGCGGACGCGGCGCCCGCGCTGCCACCGCGCTCGCGCACGCGCTGACGACCCGCGGCGCCCACGCCGACCTCCACCTGACGACACACGCCGGCAACGCCCGCGAACGCGCCGCGTCGACGTCGTCGGCCACCCACGACGCGATCGTCGGCGTCGGCGGCGACGGCACGTTGAACGAGATCCTGAACGGCCTCGTCGACCGCGACGTCGCACTCGCGCTCTACCCGTGCGGCACCGCGAACGTGCTCGCCGCAGAACTCCACACCCCGCGCACCCCCGACGCATTCGCCGATCTCCTCTGCACGACCGACCCGACCCCGCTGCGGATCGCAACCGCCAACGGCCGCCGCTTCGTCCTGTTCGCCGGCGTCGGCTTCGACGCCGCGATCGTGCGCCGCGTCGAGGACACGCGCCGCGGCCCGCTCGGCAAGCTGCGTTGGATCGCGCCGGTCTGCCACGTGATCCGCAACTGGCCGCTGCGCGCGCTGTCCCTGACGACCGACTCCGGCGAAACCCGCACCGGCTACACGCAGATCCTCGTCACGCGCGTCCGCAACTACGGCGGAACGATGCACCTGCCGGTCGGTGACCTCCGCGACCCGCATCTGCACGTGCTCGCATTCCGTCAACGCACGCGGATCGCATGGGCGCTGACGAGCCTGCGCGCGATCGCCGGTCGCCTGCGCGTCCCGCGCGACGTCGAACACCTGATCGCAACGACCGTGACGATCACGGCCGAAGGTGCGCCCGCGCATTGCCAGATCGACGGCGACACCCATCACACGACACCACTGCACGTCGCGCTCGACCCGCAGCCGGTGCGCATGTTCGGGTTGCTATAGTCCCGCCGATGCCTGCCCCGACGAATGCCGTCGCCGTCGGTCGCGTGACCTTCGGCGCCGGAAACCCTCTCCCGCTGATCGCCGGCCCGTGCGTGATCGAGAACCGTGATCACGCCCTGCGCCACGCGCACCGCCTGCAACGCATCGCGGCCGAGCACGGCTTCCCGTTCGTGTTCAAGAGTTCGTACGACAAGGCGAATCGCACGTCGGGCGGCAGCTTCCGCGGCCCCGGCCTCGACGAAGGCCTCGCGATCCTCGCCGACATCCGCCGCGAGCTCGACGTCCCGGTCCTGACCGACGTCCACACCGCCGAACAGGCGCGCGCCGCAGGCGAAGTCGTCGACTGCCTCCAGATTCCGGCGTTCCTGTGTCGGCAGACCGACCTGCTGCTCGCGGCGTCGTCGACCGGCAAGACCGTCAACGTCAAGAAGGGCCAGTTCCTCGCACCCGAGGACATGACGCAGGTCGTCGCGAAGCTGCGCGCCGGCGGCGACGGCGTGCCGGGCACGACGCGCATCCTGCTGACCGAGCGCGGCACGTCGTTCGGCTATCACGCACTCGTCGTCGACTTCTCCGGCTTCCCGACGATCCGCGCGACCGGCCAACCGCTGATCTTCGACGGCACGCACGCCGTGCAGCGCCCTGGCGGGCAAGGCACGAAGAGCGGCGGCGATCGAACGAAGGTCCCCTACCTCGCGCGCGCGGCCGTCGCGTGCGGCATCGATGGCCTGTTCCTCGAGGTGCACGAGGATCCGGATCACGCGCCGTCCGACGGTCCGAACATGCTGCGCCTCGACGAACTCGGCGCGCTGTTGCAGTCGCTGCGACGGATCGCCGAGGTCGTCGCCGCGAAGTGACGCGACCGTGACCGCTGCGACGCCGAATGACGCGCCCGTTCCCGACGGCCCCGACTTCGGCGTCCGCTCCGACTTCTACACGTTCGCTCCGGAGACCCTCGCGCAAGAGTTGCCCGACTTCGCGATCCTGCGCGAGGTCGGCAAGGGCTCGATGGGAATCGTCTACGAGGCGACCGAGCGCGCGACCGGACGGCGCGTCGCGCTGAAGGTCCTGCCGCCGAGCCTGACGCTGACCGAACGCGCCCTCGCGCGCTTCCTTCGCGAGGGCGAGATCATGGCGAAGATCACGCACCCGGCGATCGTGCGCGTCTTCGATCACGGTCGGCAGGGGCGCCTGCACTACTTCGTCATGGAGTTCGTCGACGGCACGACGCTCGACGAACGTCTGCGCGTCGGACCACTTCCGGTGCAGCGCGCCGCCGAGATCGCGGCCGAGACCGCGCGCGCGCTGCAGTTCGCGCACGACCGCGGGATCCTGCATCGCGACATCAAGCCCGGAAATCTGATGCTGCGCGACGACGGCCGCGTCGCGATCACCGACTTCGGTCTCGCCCGCGAGACCGGCACCGGCTCGATGACCGAGAGCGGCGCGATCGTCGGCACGCCGATGTACATGGCGCCCGAGCAGGTGCTCGGCGACCGCGGCGCCGTCGGAACGCGCGCCGACGTCTACGGCCTCGGCGCGACGCTGTATCAACTCGTGACCGGCCGGCCGCCGTTCGAAGGTCCGACCGCGCAGAGCGTGTTGAAGTCGCTGCTCGAACACGACCCGCCGTCGCCGCGTCGACTGCGCACCGACCTGCCGCGCGACGTCGAGGCGATCGTCTGCAAGGCGATGGAGAAGGCACCGATGCGCCGCTACGGCTCGGCGCAGGAGATGGCGGAGGACCTCGAACGCTACCTGCGCGGCGAACGCGTCCTCGCGCGGCGTCCGGGTCCACTGCAGCGAATCACGCGAACGATCGCACGGCGCCCGGCCCACGCGGCGCTGGTCCTGCTGTTGCTCGTCGTCGGCATCGGATCGCTCGTGATCTACCGCGACAGTCGGCTGCGTCAGCTCGAGTCGGGCCTCGCCGACGCCGAAGGTGCGATCGCGCGCGCGGCGTCGATGCACGACGACCGTCAGCGGCCGCGTTCGATCGAAGAGCGCCGCGACCTGTTGCACTCGGCGATCGCGACGGCGTCCGACGTGATCCAGCGCGACCCGACGTTCGCCCGCGCGTGGTTCGTCCGCGCGAAGGCCCATCACCGGCTCCAGCAGTACCAAGAGGCGCTGCACGATCTCGACGCCGCCGAACTCACGCTCGGCCGGCCCACGCCGGAGGTGCTGCACTTCCGGATCGACACGCTCGAACAGCTCCGCGACACGCACGCGGCGACGCGACTGCGCGCCGAGCTGATGCGGCTGCTCGAACTCGACCCGAGTCCGTTCACGCGCTGCCTGATCGCCGAGCACTTGTTCGCGCTGCACGGGCGCACGCCGAAGGAGGAACGCGCCGAACTGCGCCGCACCGCCGCGCAGTTGCTCGCCGACGTCGGCGACGACGACGAGCCGCGTGTCGCCGTCGCGCGCGTTCGTCTGCTCGAACTCGAAGGCCGCACGTCGGACGCCGAGATCGCGATGCGGCGCGCGCTCGGCCGCTTCGAAGGCAATCCGCTCGTTCACAGCCGCGCCGCGCGCCTGTTCCGCCGGCTCGGGTTGTCGGCCGAAGGCGACCGCGAGGCGCAGCTCGCGCGGATGCTCGACCCGCAGTTCGACGCGTCGCGCGCCGAGGGTGGCGAGGCCGAGACGCGGCTCGACGCCGACGAAGTGCAGGGGTTCTTGCGCGAACTCGACGGCCTCGTCCGCGGTCTTGGCGGTCGGCGTCCGGAGCCGGTGCCCGGTGCCTCGGGCAAGGATCCCGGCTCGCCGCGCGAGCGCTGATCCGAGCGAGTCGCGCCGTCGATCGAGGCAGCACGCGGCACCAAGGCACCATCCGTCGGGTGGGTGGTCCATCCGCGGATCGCGGAGGCCGGCCATCTCGGCAGGGGGCCCGGTCTCCGCGGCTTTCTGTTCGAGAGATTCGAGGATCCCACCGTCGATCCCGGCGGGGCGCGACACTCCTTCGTCGAGCCGCCGGTCGGTATGGTTCGCGCCTTCCACGCAGGCGGACGCGACGTGCCGACTCGGTGGACGAACGCTGTCCGAACTTCCCGGAGGCCGATGCTCGCACCCCTGCTGCTGTGCCTGTCGACGCTGACCGCGTCCCCGCAAGGCCCCGGCGGACCGGTCATGCCCGAGCATCGCAAGCCGCGGCTCGCGTACCCGACAGATCCGCAGACCGAACGAACGATTCCGTTCCGCGACGGCGCACAGGCACCGCAGCCGGTCGCGATCGCGGCCGCGGGGCGCGCCGATTTCGACGGCGATGGTTGCGACGACGCGTGGTTCCTCGGCGACGGTGCGCGCGCCGGCACCGTCTCGGTGCAACGCGCACGAACGTGGTCGCTGTCGCGGTACTCGCCGTGGCCGTGGCCGCAGGGCGGCGACCTCCACCACGGCCCGTGGAGCGCGGCGACGACGTATCGCAGCGGCGCGTTCACCCGCGATCGGATCCTGCTCGCCGATCCCGGCCGCGCCGAACTCGACTTCTTGCACTACGGATATCCGCCGAATGCCGATCCGCGCAGCGGCGCGTGGTATGCAGCGCCGTCCGGTTACTCGCTGTCGGGTACCGGGACCGTGTCGCTGGCGACGCACGACGCGGCCGGCGACGGTCACGACGACGTCGTCGCGCTGCGCACGACCGACGCCGACGGCTACGTCGTCGAGTTGCTGCGCTTCGGCACGCCGAACGGCCACCTGCAGATCGCGTCGCGCGCGACGTTTGCACTGCCGTTCACGATCGAACGGATCCGCGCCGCCGACATCGACGGCGACGGTCGCACCGACGTCGTGATCGCGCTGCCGGGCGTCGGCGTCGGCTGGTTGCGCGACGACGGCGTGAACTTGGTTCCGGCCGGACTGGTTCCGACCGGCGCCGCCGTCGTGCACGACATCGCGATCGGCGACGTCGACGGTGACGGCTGTGACGACTTCGCGATCGTCGCCGACACCGGGACGTTGGTCGTGCGCGCGTTCGGGAGTTGGATGCACTGGCTGCCGCGGCTCGCGGGCCAGGCATCGCTCGCCGCGGCCGCGATCTTCGACACCGACGGCGACGGCCTCGCCGAGGTCGCGGCGTTCGCGCGCGACGGTCGCAGCTTCGCGCTGCACCCGTGGATCGGCGGGACGACCGGCTTCGGGCCGGCGTGGTTGCGCGTTCCGCCGGCGTCGTCGACGACGAGCTTCCAGGGCAATGGCACGACCGGCGTCCTCGCGCTGATCGCCGATCACGACCGCGACGGCGACGACGACGTGTTGCTGGCGATGCCGTCGGGCGACGCATTCGTCCCGCTCCGGAACCCCGCGCGCAGCTTCGCGCCGCCAGCCGCCGTCGTCGTCCACGAGGGCGCCGTCGGCGAGACCGGCTACCTGCGCGAACGGATGACGATCTACCTGCCGGAAGCCGCGCGTCTGGCCGGGATCACCGACGTCGAGATCGTCGTCATGCTGCGGCTGCGGAACGCGCCCGACTACGTCTACTGGGGTCGCCTGATCCGCACGGCGAACCCGACGACCGGCGAAGTCACGATCCCGGTCTACATGCTCGCCAACCATCAGTTGCAGCCGCAGATGATCGCCGGCAACCG
Source organism: Planctomycetota bacterium (assembly GCA_023433825.1). Classification (GTDB taxonomy): domain Bacteria; phylum Planctomycetota; class UBA1135; order UBA1135; family UBA2386; genus JAEYTU01. The sequence goes on along the minus strand of JAEYTU010000125.1, from coordinate 1,916 downwards.
GCCGTACCTGTTCACCGACGGAATCACGGCGGGCGGCGAGACGCTGCTGTCGTTCCACGCGAAGTCGGGCCCGCGGCGCGGGGAGAGTCTGTTCGTCCACCACGACCCAGGTGGCGACGGCAACAAGTCGGGCCTCGGCGTCAACTGGGACCTCCGCGCGGCGCCGCCGGTGCCGGGTGCGCGCGACGAAGTCCTGCCCTGGGATTGACGCGCTCCGCGCGGACCCGATCGCTGCGTGCGCCGTATCCTGCGCCCCTCGTGAACCCGCCACTCCGCTCCAAGTCGTTCTGGTCGTTCGCGGCCGTCGCCGCGCTGCTGCTGTCGCTGGCCGGTTGCTCGTCGCAGAGCGACGCCGCTCCGCCGCCGAACGGCGGGCGCGCGGCCGACGCGACGCGACCCGCGACGAACGAAACCGCCATGACGAACCCCGTGCCCTCCCAGAATCCTTCGAACGCCCCCGCACCGACCCCGGCGCGGACCGAGATCGCGACGTTCGGCGCCGGCTGCTTCTGGTGTGTCGAAGCCGTGCTGCTCCAGGTGCCCGGCGTCGCGCGCGTCGAGTCCGGCTACATGGGCGGCAAGACTCAGAACCCGACGTACCGCCAGATCTGCGAAGGCGACACCGGTCACGCCGAGGTCGTGCAGGTCACGTTCGACCCGTCGGTGATCTCGTTCGAGCAACTGCTCGACTGGTTCTACCGACTGCACGACCCGACGACGTTGAACCGCCAGGGCGCCGACGTCGGGACGCAGTACCGCTCGGCGATCTTCACGCACAGCGATGCGCAGCGGGACACGGCACAGCGCTTCCAGAAGGCGCTCGACGAGAAGGGCGTCTTCGACGCACCGATCGTGACCGAGATCACGCCGGCCTCGACGTTTTGGAAGGCCGAGGACTACCACCAGGACTACTACCGGCAGAACCGCGAGGCCGGGTACTGCCGCGCTGTCATTCGTCCGAAGCTCGAGAAGCTGGGCCTGCAGAAGTGATCGACGGCGAGGGCGCCGCCGGTGCCGGTGCCGGCGTCGGCGCCGTTCGCCGCCCTTGCCGACGAACGTGCGCGACGAGGCCGAAGCCGACGATCGACGCGAACGCGAGCAGGCCGACGATCGAAATCCACGGCGACGGCTTCGGCGCGGCGTCGGGCCCGTAGACGCCGAAGCCGGCCCAGTAGAACGGGTGCGCGTACTGCGGCGCCGCCGCGAGCGTCGTTCGCGCGATGCGCAGCGCCTCGGCCTCGCCCGTGCCGCCGGACAGCGCGTGGTGGAACTGCATCATCAGATCGGCGGTCGCCTGCTGGTCGACCGGCCACGACGATGCGACGACGGTCCGCGCACCGGCACCGAACGCCCCCATCAGCAACCCGCTGACACCTTCGCCGCCCCGCACTTCGCCGCCGGCGCTCGCGCACGCCGCGAGCACGACCAGTGCGCCGCGCATCGGCAGCGACGCGACCGACGGCATCGACACCGGCCCGTCGGCGAGCAGCAGCAACGACGCGCTCGGGACGACCGGGCTCGCGATCGCATGCGTGCTGACGTGCACGATCCGCGCCGGCGCCGCGTTCAGACGTTCGTCCAACGCGGCGAACGTCGCCGCCTCGCCCTGCAACCGACGCGACGGCGCGACACCGTGGCGCGCAGCGACGAGGTCACCTTCGCGGGCCGAGAACCGCAGCGGCGCGAGGCGGAACGTCGCCGTCAGGTCCGCCGACGCCGCGACCGAGTCGACGACGAACGCGTCGCCGCCGCCGCGCCGCTGCTCGAGCAGCGCGCGCAGCGACAGCGACGGCGCGCGTTCGACGGCGGCGACGATGCCGAGCGGGCGCCGCGACGTGCTTCCCTCGCCGAGCGGCAGCGCCTCGAACGGGAGATCGTGCAACGTCGCATCCGGGCAGACGACGACGCGCGTCGCA
>JAEYTU010000037.1 GCA_023433825.1 Planctomycetota bacterium | reverse complement strand
GATCGGCGTCGTCGCCGCCATCAGCAGGATCGGCAGCGGCTGCGGGAGTGCCTTCGTGAACCGCTGCGTGATCGGGTTCGCGGGCCCGCCGTAGAACAGCGACCGGTGGAACGACTTCGAGTCGTAGCCGTCGAGCGTCTCGAGGCGGACGCCGAACACGTCGATGCGCTTGATCAACGGCGGCGCGCCGACGTCGTAGCCGGCTGCGACTCGGACGCCGAACTTCGTCGCCCCGCCAGCCGTGCCGATCGACCACGGGAAGCCCATGGAGTACTCGTTCACGCGACCGTCGACGACGCCGCGACACGACGCACCGGTCCATCCCCAGTCGTCGTCGGCGAAGCCGTAGGAGCCCGTCGCGTGGCGGTACAGCGTCGCGCCGTACGTGTTGCCTTGCTCGCGCGGCTCGACGCGCGCCGAGTACCAGAAGAGCCACAGCCCGTTCGCGACGGTGTCCGTCAGCAACTGCGACGGAGTACTTGTGTCGTTGAAGTAGGGCGCGGCGATCCCCGTTCCACCGTCGAGGCTCGCATACGTCCAGTTGCCGGCGCCGAACGCGGCGAGATCGAACGCCTGGATCGTCACGTCTTCGACGTCGAAGCCGGCGAGCAGGCTGCCGGTGTCGATCTCGGTCACGCGCGCGAGGACGTCGAGGTTGCTGTCGTCGATCCACGACGGTCGACGCAGCACGAAGCAGAACGACATCGAGCGGTTCGACGGCGGCGCCATCGGCCCGAAGCGGAGATCGAGCCGGTGACGCCAGGTCGGCAGGAACGTCGCCGACGCGCCGCTGGTACCAAGAGTGATCTCTGCGCACGCCTGTCCGATCGGGCGCTGGTTCTGCACGTTGCCGATGTGCCCCGTGACGACGAACACCAGGTCGTTGCCGAGCGGCGAGAGCTTCGCGGCCGGCAGACGCGCGACGACTTCCCAGCCGTCGGTCGGTCCCGTGCCCGCCGAGATCACGCGACGACGCGCGTGCTCGACCTGCACAGCGCCGATCCTCGGCATCAGCGCATCCCCATCGACGTGCGCAGTCCGCGGTTCCCCCCGTTGATCGCGTTCTGCACGATCCCCTCGATCGTGCGACGGTGGCGCACGAGCATCTCGTCGATCCCGCGCGCGTCGGTCATCGAGATGTTGAACGAGATGTCGACGTGGTTGCCGGTGTCCGGCATGCCGCGCCACTCGACGGGGATCCCGCGGTTCGGGCCCGGCAGCGGCACGAACGCCTCGGCGCCGCGACCTTCGCCGTAGAGCGCGAGCTGCGGGCCCATCGCGACCCCTCCGGTGTCGTACGTGCGGAACGGGACTCGCTTGCCGCGTTGGATCCCGCCCTTCTCGAACATCGCGTCGATGCCGCCGCCGGCGCCGGGGATCTCTCGGAAGGAGATCTGCGTTCCAGTCGCGGCCGACGGCCCGCCGCTGAACAGGCCCATCGCTGCACCCAGCACGCGCATCCACATCATGCGGACCAGCACCGCCTGCAGGTCCTTCACAGCGCTGAGCGCGAACTCCTTGATGCCGGCGCCGAGTGACTTCACCCCGTTCAGGACGTCGAGCGTGCCGGTCGTGAGGTTGTCGAGCGCGGAGCCGGCCATCGTCTCGAACGCCCACTTGCCCATGCGCCCGGCGTTCTGCCATTCGTCGGCGAGTTCCTTCACGCCGGTCGTCACGCCGCCGAGGAACGTCTGCTGCTTCTCCAGCTCCGCGTTGAGCTCGGCCGCGCGCCGGACGGAGATCGACCACTCCTCGGCTTCCTTCGTCTTCTCGGGCGGCGCGAACACTCCGCCGCTCGTCGGCACGACGCTCGTTCGCGCGGCCTTCGCTTCAAGGTCGGACATCACCTTGTCGACGGCGCCGCTGCTCTGATCCATCGCGCGCCGCAGCGTCTCGGCGAGCGTCGGCGCGCTCTCCGCGATCTTCCGCTCGAGCGCGTCGAAGTAGCTGATCGCCGCCGCACTGCCACGCTTGCGGAACTCAGCCTCGATCAGCTCGAAGTCGCGCATCCACAACGTGGCGGCGCCGCCGGTGCCGATGCCGTAGAGGTCCGCTCTCTCGCGCAGGAACTCCTCGCGCTGCGCTTCGAGGAATGCGCGATTCGCCTTCTGCGCGGGACTGGCACTGGTGAGCGAACCGGTGACCTTCTCGATCCCGGCGATGACGTTGACGATGCCGTCGAGGATCGCCGTCACCATCCCACTGACGGCGGTCGCGATCGACGTGAAGAAGTCAGCGACGCCCTGCTTGTTGTTCGCGAGCCAGTTCGCGAACTGCTCGAGGCGCGGCAGCAGCTTCTCGGCGAGGTCGACCGCGAACGTGCGGAACGCCCCGCCGAGGATCCACTGGACCTTCTCCTTCATGTCGATCCATGCGGTGGCGACGGCCGCCTGCCGCTTGGTCACCGTGACGCCGAGTCGATCCGCCTCCTTCGCGAACTCCTGCAAGCCGTCGCGTCCGTTCTGCAGGACGTCGACCATGAACACGCCCTGATTGCCGAAGAGCTTCGTGGCGAGCGCCGCGCGATCGCTGGCTGACTCGACGGTCGTCATCACGTCGGCGACGTCGCCGAGGACGTCGTCGATGTTCCGCAGCGAGCCGTCGGCGTTCAGGATTGCGATGCCGAGCCGCGCGAACGCGTCGGCCGCGCCCTCCGTGTCGCCGGTGCGCGACGCCGCCTTCCGCATCTGACCGAGCAGCTTGGTCAGCGCGGTCTCCATCGCCTCGATGTTTCCACCGGAGCGCTCCGCGGCGTGACCGAGCTGCGTGAACTTCTCGACGTCGAGGCCGATCTGCGCCGCGCGCTCGGCCTGGT
>JAEYTU010000009.1 GCA_023433825.1 Planctomycetota bacterium | reverse complement strand
GTCATGGCCCGGCTTCGCATCGAGCGGCCGCTCGGCATCGTCGAGGCGCTCGAGCGTTGCGGACTCCGCTACGAAGGGCGCCTGCACAGCGCGCTCGACGACGCTCGCAACGCGTCGCGCCTCGCGTCATGGCTCGCCGCTCACTGACGCGGCGGGAACGGGCGACGCATGCCGGGGCTCGCGCCCACGGGCTCGCCGGCACCGGGCATCGGCTGCGCGCGGCCGACCGGAGCGGTCGGGACCTTCGCGTTCTTGGCGACTTCTGCCGGCCGGTTCGCCTTCCCCATCGCGTCGTCGAGGCTGATCAGTCCCTTGTTGACGAACTCGGTCAGCTCGTTCTCCAGCGTCGACATCCCGGCCGCCTTTCCGGTCTGCAACAGGTTCAGCATCTGCGCCGTCTTGCCCTCGCGGATCAGCGACCGAATGCCGTCCGTCGCGATCAGGATCTCACGCGCGGCAACGCGCCCGCCACCGATCTTCGGGACCAGGCACTGCGAGATGACTCCCTGCAACGTCGACGACAACTGCACGCGGACCTGCTGCTGCGCCTCGGTCGGGAACACGTCGATGATCCGGTCGACGGTCGAGATCGCGCTGGTCGTGTGCAGCGTCCCGAACACGAGGTGTCCGGTCTCGGCGGCCGTGATCGCCATCGAGATCGTCTCCAGGTCGCGCATCTCACCGATCAGGATCACGTCCGGATCCTGACGCAGCGCGCGGCGCAACGCCTGCGAGAACGACTCCGTGTCCTGCCCGATCTGGCGCTGGTTCACGAAGCACTTCTTGTCCTTGTGAATGAACTCGACCGGATCCTCCATCGTCAGGATGTGGCCGTGCTCGTTCGCATTGACGTAGTCGATCATCGCTGCGAGGGTCGTCGACTTGCCGCTGCCGGTCGGACCGGTCACCAGCACCAGCCCGCGCGGCTTCAGCGCGAGGTCCTTGCAGATCTGCGGCAGCCCGAGCTCGTCGGCGGTCGGGATCCGCTCCGGGATCTGGCGCACGACGAGTCCGACCGAACCGCGCTGGACCATCACGTTGACGCGGAAGCGGGCGAGGTCCTTCACGGCGTACGAGAAGTCGAGATCCTTCTCCTTCTCGAACTTCTCCCGCTGGAAGTCGGTCATCAGCTGATACGCGAGTCCGCGTGAGATCTCCGGCGTCACGGGGCCGAGGTCTTCTTGCGGTCGAATGTCGCCGTCGATCCGTAGCCCGGGAGGCGATCCGACCTTCACGTGGAGGTCTGACGCCTTCTTGGCGACCATCCGATGCAGCAAATCGACCATGCTCGAACCCACGGGAACGCTCCTGTCCTGATCCAACGCGACTCCGCATCCCCTGCTGCGCGGGCGCCTATCGTCCGGCGCAGTCACGGGTCTGAACCGCCCGCGCGCGTGCCCGTGTCGATTCGCGACGAACACCTCTTGACCGATTCTTAACTCGCGCAGAACGGACAGACGACGGAGCCTCCCGCGCCCTCATGCCGGACACTCAAGACCTCTTCGTCAACCGCGAGTTCTCGTGGTTGCAGTTCAATCGGCGCGTGCTCGAGGAGGCCGCGGATCCGACCAATCCCGTCCTGGAGCGAGTCAAGTTCCTCGCGATCGCGAGCACGAACCTCGACGAGTTCTTCGAGGTCCGCGTCGCCGGCACGATGGAACTGGTCGACGCCGGCCTGCCGACCGAGAACCCCGGGTCGATGACGCCTCGCGACGAGCTCGCGATGATTCGGCGCGAAGCACGGCAGTTCCACGCGGACATGCATCGGTGCTGGCGGAGCCTGCTGATCCCGGCGCTCGCCGAGAAGGGCATCCTGGTCCTCGACTTCACGTCGGTCGACGCGGCGCAGCGGCAGTGGCTGCGCGAGTACTTCGTTCGTGAAGTGCATCCGGTGCTGACGCCGTTGGCGGTCGACCCGGCGCATCCGTTCCCGTCGCTGCTGAACAAGTCGCTGAACATCGCCGTCCTGCTGCTCGACTCCCGTCGCGACCCACCGGTCAATCGGATCGCCGTCGTCCAGGTCCCGCGCGTTCTGTCGCGTCTGGTCCGACTCCCCGACCGCGATGGGAACGCGATCTACGTCCTGATGGCCGATCTCGTCCGCGAGCACATCGACCAGCTGTTTCCCGGGCTGACCGTGCTGCACGTCTCGTCGTTCCGCGTGACGCGCGACGGCAATCTCGACGTCGACGACGACCAGGGCGAGGACTTGCTGGCGGCGGTCGAGCGCGAGCTCAGCAAGCGGCGGCGCGGCGAGCCCGTTCGGCTGGAGGTCCGAAACCCGCACCCGGAACTGATCGCGCGGTTCCTCGAGGCGTTCGATCTCGATGCGCAAGACGTCTACGTGTGCGACGGCCCGGTCAACCTCGGGCGACTGATGGAGCTGTACCGGACCGTCGACGGCAGTGGTCTGAAGGACCCGTCGTTCGTTCCGTTGAAGGTCCACGAGTGGATCTCGCCGGACCACATGTTCCAGTCGCTGCGCGACGGCGACACGCTGCTGCATCACCCGTACGAGTCGTTCGCGAACGTCGAAGACTTTCTGCAGTTCGCCGCGCGCGATCCGCGGGTCCTCGCGATCAAGATGACCGTGTACCGGACCGGCGAGGACTCGCCGATCATGCAGAGCCTTCAGCTCGCGGCGGAGAACCGGAAGCAGGTCACCGTCGTCGTCGAGTTGCAGGCGCGCTTCGACGAGGAAGCGAACATTCGCTGGGCGAAGCGAATGGAGAAGGCCGGCGTGCACGTCGTGTACGGCATCGTCGGTCTGAAGACGCACGCGAAGGCCGTGCTGATCGTCCGACGCGAGGAGGACGGACTGCGTCGCTACTGCCACCTCGGGACCGGCAACTACAACGCGGTCACGTCACGCACGTACACCGACCTCGGCATCCTCTCGGCGCGCGAGGACCTGTGTCAGGACGTCGCGGACATGTTCAACATGATCACGGGGTACACGCGCGTCCCCGAGCTGCGGCGGCTCGTCGTCGCGCCGTTCCAGTTCCGCAAGCGCCTGCTGGGCTGGATCGAGCGCGAGGCGATCAACGCGTCCGAAGGCCGCCCCGCGCGCATTCGCGCGAAGATGAACTCGCTGGCCGACTCCGAGGTGATTCGCGCGCTGTATGCCGCGAGTCAGGCCGGCGTCCAGATCGATCTCGTCGTGCGAGGCATCTGCTGCCTGCGGCCCGGCGTTCCCGGTCTGAGCGAGAACATCCGCGTCACGTCGATCGTCGACCGCTTCCTCGAGCACTCGCGAATGTTCGTGTTCGAGAACGGCGGCGATGTCGAAGTCAGCATCTCGTCGGCCGACTGGATGACGCGCAACCTCGATCGCCGGATCGAAGCGTGCATCCCGATCCTCGACGCGCAGCTCCGCAAGCGGGTCGTCGACGAGATCTTCGAGTTCAGCCTTCGCGACGACGTCAAAGCGCGTCGCGTCTTGTCCGACGGCACGTTCGAACGCATTGCGTCGAAACAGCCGGACGCGCCGTTCCGCAGTCAGGTCCAGTTCCTCGAGACGACGCGCCACCGCGAACGCGCCGAAGAGCGCCGCGTCGAGGCGGCGGCAGCGGCGGGCAAGAAGAAGCTGCGACGGTCGAAGCGACTCGATTCGTGACGGCCGACGGTGCGCGTCAGCGGCGCCGGCGGCTCGCGCCGGTGCGGCGGCGCGGCTGCGGTGCAGCGGCGAACGCGGCGAGGATCCGCTCGCCGTGACGATGCAGTCGGAACGGTTCGAGCAAGCGAGTCTCCGCGAGCGCGTCGAGGTCCCGCGGTGCCGGATCGAGGCGAGCGAGTCGCAGCATCGTCGACTTCGGCAGAACGAGCGACGGATCCGTCCCGCGCTCGTCGGCCGTGCGCTTCCGCCACGCGCGTAGCGCCTCGTAGACGTCGGACTGCGCACCTTGGAGACCTTCGCCGGATTCGGCGGACTTGCGGGTGCGTTCGAGCGGCCCCTGCTCGTGGGCCGTCTGCAGCGCCGCGAGGATCTCGTCTCCGTGTCGGTCGGCGAGCTTCGGCGGCAGTTCACGAACGGCGGCGAGACCGGCGGCGTTCGTCGGACGGTGCGTCGCGAGCGCGATCAGCATCTCGTTGCCGAGGACCTTGAACGCCGGCCGATCCTCGGCGTCGGCGATGCGATGGCGCATCTCGAACAGCGAACGCAGCGCGCGTCGCGCCGTCGCGTCGAGCGTCTCGGCGCCGCGAATCGCGAACGCATCGTCCGCGTCGAATCGACGTGGCTCGGGGAGCCACGTCTCGAGGCGACGACATTCGGCGGCGAAGTCGAGCTGGCGTTCGACGTCGGCGGCGACGAGCAGCGCTCGAAGGTCGCGCGCGAGCCGCGGAAGGTGGTGCGTGTCCTGACTCGCGTACTCGACCTGCTCGCGCGACAGCGGGCGCCGCCCCCAGTCACTGCGCTGGAGCCGCTTGTCGAGGTGGACGCCGTAGCGCTGTTCGAGCAATGGCGCGAGGCCGGTCGGCAGTCCGAGTGCGGCGGCCGCGATCTTGGTGTCGAACAGGCCGCGGATCTCGAACGGCCACGCGCGTCGCAGCAGACCGACGTCGCCCTCGGCGTCGTGGAAGACCTTCTGGATCGAAACGTCGGCGAACAGCGTCGCGAGCGGCGACAGATCGAGCCCGGCGAGCGGGTCGACCAACGCATCCACGTCGTCGAACGTGAGTTGCAGCAGACAGAGTCGCTCGCGGTAGGCGTGGAGCGTGTTCGCCTCGGTGTCGACGGCGAGGACCGACGCCTTCGCGGCACGGTCGACCAACGCACCCAACTGAGATTGCGTGTGGACGAGGAGCGGTTGCTTCACGAGGACCGGAATCGAGGCCAAGACGATCGAACGGCGGCGGACTCTATCCGCCGGTCCCCGAAGTGCTGCGAGCGCGTCCGAAGTCGACGGCGTGACGCCCCCGGGGCATCGTTCCGGCATGGGGTCGAGCCGCGTCGCCTGTTGGATCGCCTTGATCGCGTCCATTGGCTTCGGGCTGTGGAAGTTGGACTACCAGCGCCGGAACCCCCCGAGCTGGACGGATCCGGCGATCCACCAGTTCGAGGGGTACATGGCGATCGATCGGCACGCGGCGCGGGCAGATCGGATCCGACTCGCCTGGACCGAGGGGGGTCGCCTGGGCCCGGTGCTCAGGGACATCGCCGACGACCTGCACCCGACCTCGTTCGTCGGACCCCTGTGGATCGGGTCCGTGGCGGCGGCCGTCGGGTCGACGCTGGTCGGCTTCCTCCTCGTCGACGCCATGCTGCTCGGACTCTGCGCGTGTCTCGTCCGCCGTCTCGCGCGAAGGGTTGCCGACGGTGACCCGGAGTTCCGGCGCCGCGCCGGTCGCTGCGGCGTGTTGTTGTTCCTGACCGGCATCGCGACGTTGCGGTGCAGCATGCAGTTGCACGTCGACGTGCTGCTGCTGGCCATCGCACTCGCGGCGTTGGACGCGGCGGCCGCGTGGTCGGAGTCGGGTCGCACGCGCGCCGTCGCGACGATGGCGCTCGCTCACGTCGCCGGGGTCTTCACGAAGCTCTCGTATCTCCCGTGGCTCGCGACGTCGCCGGTCGCGTGGCTCGTGACGCCAATGCGCCGCCGAACGTGGCGCGCCGCACTGCTCCCCGTCGTCGTTCCGCTGGTGGCGCTCGCGACGCACGTCGCCTACTTCGGCGGCCCGTCGATGTTGCGCCGCGACTTCGACCACCTGACGGACTCGTGGAATCTGTCGCCGCGGAAGTTGATCCACTTCGCCGGCGAATGCGTCCTCGCGTGTCAGTGGCTGCCGTGGGTCCTCCGCACGCCGAAGCACTCCAGCGCGCGCGCGTCGCCCGCGCGACGACTGCTCGTCGTGATGCTCGTCGTCTACGCGGTCGCGCTCGCTGCGTGGCGACTTCCGGCGATCGGCCGACTGATGCTGCCGATCGCGACGCTGCTCGCGATCCTCGCCGCTGGTCGCGTCGCCGCAGCGACGGGTCGGCAACAACGTGTCGTCGTCGCGACGATCGTGATCGGGATCGTCGTCGCGACGATCGGTGTGCACTTCGACCTGTGACGAATCGCGTCGCGTCAGGTCTGGCTTGGAAACACAAAACCCGCGAGAACGGCCACGCGGCGGCTGCTCTCACGGGTCTTGATCTGGCGAGGACGACGGGACTTGAACCCGCAACCCCCGGATCGACAGTCCGGTACTCTAACCAATTGAGCTACGTCCCCTCACCGAGGGGCGCGGGACTCTAGCGACGTCGAAACCAATTGCAAGGCTGCCCAACGCCCGCGCGCCGCCCCCGCGCGAACGTCGCGACGACCACGAGAACACTGCATGACAGCACTGCAACTGGCGTTCGCCGGAGTCGACGGACTCCCCGCGCATCACTTGAGCGTCGACGGCATGAGTCCGCGCGGCCCGAACCTCTCGCACTGGCCGGGGAACCGCACACCGCGACGGTTCAAGGCCGACCTCAGTACCGGGATCTGCCTGCGCTTCGCGCGCAGTCCGCGTGACGTTCAGTCCGCGTTCCTCGATGGCGCGACCGTCGTGCTCAACGATCACTACGACACCGACGGCTTCCTGTCGTTGCTGGCCGTGCTGCGTCCAGAAGTCGCGCTCGCGCGCGAGGAGCGTTTGCTGGCGGCGGCAGCGACCGGCGACTTCCAGACCTTTCAGACGCGTCATGCGTTCGCGATCGACCGGATCGTCAAACACCTTGCCGACGGTTCGCTGCCCGAAGTGGCCGCCGAGTTCGACGGGCTCGACGGCGCCGCGCGCTCGCTGGCGCGCTATCGCTGGTTGCTCGCGCACGCCGAACTCGTCCTCGACGAACCGGCGACGTTCGCCGCCTGCTATCAGGACGAACTCGACCGTGTGGAGACGCAGATCCAGGCCGCGCTGAATGGCGCCATCGAACGCGAACTCGTCCCGAGCGCACACCTGTCGATCCTGACGACGCACAGCGACGTCGACCGCATGGTGTTGAACACGTTCGCCGCCGCGTATCGCGTGCTGCACGTTTGCGTCGCCGACGACGGAACGCGGTTCCGCTATCACGATCGGACCGAGAGCTGGTTCGAGATGGTGACGATCGCGCCGCCGGCGCGGCGTGACCTCCGGCCATTGGCGGAGCGCCTTCAGGTCGAGGAAGGCGAGCACGGGCCCGGACGATGGTGCGCCGATCCGCCGACGGAACCCGTGCCGGAGCTGTATTTCGGTTTGCCCGGCGATCAGGAGTACGGCGCCGTCACCCGCAGCTTGCTGCCGAGCCGGCTCGACCGTCGAACGGTCGAGCGTGCGTTCGCGACGTTCCTCGGCGAGCGCGACCGGATCGAGTAGCCACCCGCGCAGCGGCGACGCGTCACGTTCGACAGAGATTTCCGCGTGCGGGCCACATGCGGCCCCCGCTGAAGGATCGGTGGTCTCGTGCCGCGCACGCACGGCCGCTATCTTCCCCCGCCTCACTTCCGACTCAGGAGCATGATGAAGACTGTTGTTGCCCCGACCCTCCTTCTCCTCGCCGGCGCGCTGACGCTTCCGGCGCAGAAC
>JAEYTU010000618.1 GCA_023433825.1 Planctomycetota bacterium | reverse complement strand
GTGCCGGCCAGTGCGCGCCGCGCCGTCTTCGCGAGGTCGGCGTCGAGCCCGAACAGCGCCAGTCGCAGCACTTCGAGCGGCGCGTCGCCGCCGCCTTCGACGGCCGCCTGCAACAGCGCGCGCCGCTGCGCCGCTTCGCCGTCGACCCATGCGCTCTCGACCGCGCTGCGATCGGCACTGTCGCGGCTCGCGACCTTCTCCAGCAGCGAACGGTCACCCTTGACGATCGGCTTCGGCTGGATCTCGCGCTTCGCAATGCCGTCGCCGATCGCGCGGAAGACCGACGCCGTGTCGAACGCATAGAAGACGTCGAACGTCTCCTTGCCGTCGAGCTCGACCATGATGTGGCGCGGCGCAATGCGCCGGCCGTCCATGAACTTCTCGTAGAGCCCGGGCTCGATCGCGATGTGCTCGCCGCAGGTGACCGTCCCGAATCGCGGGCACGGAATCCGTCGCCCTTGGTCGTCGTGGTCGCGCGGTGTGTGCCGGTAGACCGACGCGATGACGCAGACGTACGGCTCGTAGAGCTTCGTGATCTCGGGGTCGCGGTAGCGGATGCCGGCGTAGTGCTCGCTCGCGATCTCGCCGTCCATGTTCGTGCAGACGAGGATCGGCTTGCCGGTCTCCTTCGCGACGGCCACGGCATCCTCGTAGGTGCGCTGCCACTGGATCAGGACCGGCTTCTTCCAATCGTCGGCCGACGGTGCCGGCCACATCGCCTCGCGGCTCGTCCGCACCGGCGGCGCCTGCGTGTCCTGCGCGGCGATTTCCGCGCGACCGGCGAACGCGAGTGCGAGCGCGGTCGTCGCAACAGCGGCGAACGGGATCGACGACGAGGATCGGAACGACGTTTCGGCGAAGTGTCTGGCGGTCATGCGTGCGGCTCTCGGCGAGCGGCGCACGGTAGCGAGGTCCGCGATCGCCGACGACCCGCGCGCTTGTCATCCTTTCGCACCCTTCGCCGTTCGCAGCGACCTCGCTCCGCTCTTCCCGTCGTCGGTCGCGTCGGCTACATGCTCGCGCCCGTGTGCGGCAGCACCGACCATGGCAGCACCGACCATGGCAGCACCGACCATGACAGACGCTCCCGCATCCACGACCGCCGACGAACTCGCCGAACTGCTGAAGGAGGTTCGGCGGATCAAGGTGCAGGCGAGCCGCCTCGCGAACGACGTCATGGCCGGCGGCTACAGCTCGGCGTTCCGCGGCGCCGGCATCGAGTTCGACGAGGTCAGGGAATACGCCGAGGGCGACGACCCGCGCGCCGTCGAATGGAACGTGACGGCGCGCACCGGCCGGCCGCACGTCAAGAAGTACATCGACGAACGCGAGCTGACCGTGTTCTTCCTGCTCGACCTGTCGGCGTCGATGGACGCCGGCTTCGGGATCTGGTCGGCGCGGCAGATGGCGGCGCGGATCTGCGCGTGCCTCGCGCTGACCGCGGTCCGCAGCGACGACAAGGTCGGGTTGCTCGCGTTCAGCGAACGCGTCGACAAGTTCGTCCCGCCGAAGCAGGGTGTCGGCCACGTGCTGCGGATCGTCCGCGACTGCCTCGTGCTGCGCGGCAGCAGCGAGCGCACCGACGTCGGCACCGCGCTCGACTTCGTCTCGCACGCCGTTCGCCGGCGCGCCGTCGTGTTCGTCGTCTCCGACTACCTGTCCGACGGATGGCAACCGGCGATGCAGCGGTGCGCGCGACGCCACGACGTCGTCGCCGTTCGGATGGCGGCCCCGGAGCTCGCCGCGCCGGCTGCGGTCCTGACGCGGCTCGTCGACCCGGAGACCGGTGCGCGCCACCTCGTCGACTGGAGCGACACGCGCGTCCGCGCGGCCTACGCGCAGCGCGTCGCCGGATGGCGGTCGCGGACGAACGACGACCTTCGTCGCGCCGGCGTCGATCGGATCGACGTTCCGATTCCGCGCGGTGCTGACAAGGACGCCGTCGCGCGCCCGATCCTCGCGTTCTTCCGGATGCGCGCGCAGCGCGGAGCGAAGCGTTGAGGGGCGCGTTCGCCGGCGGCGTCGCCGTGATGCTGGTCGCCGTCGCACTCGTCGCGGCCGGTTGCGACCGCGGTCCGCCGATCCCGGCCGTCGACCTCGCGCTGCGCATCGCCGACGCGCCGGCCGACGTCGAGTTCGGGCGCGCGTTCGCGCTGACGGTCGAGGTCGTGCATCGGCGCGACCTCGTGCTCGACGACCGCGCCGAGATCGAACGGCAACTGACGCCGTTGTCGCTGCTACTGCGGGAGTCGACGGCGCACGACGACGGTGTGCGCGTTCGCGTCCGTCGGTCGTACGACGCCTACGTGTTCGCGACCGGCGACGTCGTCGTGCCGGCGGCGACGGCGCGCGCCCGACCGCGCGCCGGCGGAACGGCGATCGAGGCGCGTTCGGAGCCGTTCGCGCTCTCGGTGCGCAGTGCACTCGCCGCGGATGCCAGCGCCGCTCCCGAGTTGCACGACGAACTGCTGTCGCCGAAGGCCGCTCGCAGTCCGTGGCTGACGCTCGCCGCGGTCGCCGTCAGCGCGCTGCTCGTCGTCTGGACGCTCGCGCGCCGATCTCGACGCAGCCCCGCCGTCACACCGATCGCGCCACCGCCGCCCCCACCGCCGGATCACGACGCGATCGCGCGGGAACGGCTCGCGCGGCTGCGCGCCGACGCCGACATCGCATCCGACGACGCGTGGTCCGTCGCCGCCGCGGTCGTCGTCCGCGACTGGCTGCACGCGCGCTTCGCGCTGCCGGCGCGGAAACGCACGACCGAGGAACTGCTCGCCGACGCCGCGACGACGCGCGCACTGGCGGCACGTTCGCGCGAACTGCTGGCCGACGTGTTGATGCGTTGCGACCTCGTCAAGTTCGCGCGCCGTCCGCTGCCGGCCGCCGAACGCGACCGACTGCTGACCTCGACCGCCGCGATGCTCGACGCCGGGGGAACGTCGTGACGTTCGAACTGCTCGAACCGCATTGGCTGTGGCTGTCGCTGCTCGCGCCGATCCTGTTCGCGCTGCGGCTCTGGCGCGGCACGGCGGCGATTCGCTTCGCGCCGACGCCGCTGCTCGACACGGCTGTCGCCGCGACGCGCCGCCACAGTTGGCGGGCGCGCGCGCGCTTCGCCGCGCCGACGCTCGCCGTGCTCGGACTCGCCGCCGCCGCGTTCGCGCTCGCGCGCCCGGTCCACCGCGAGACGTTGCCGCCGTCCGCCGCCGGGATCGACATCGTGGTGTGCATCGACGTGTCGTCGTCGATGGCCGAGACCGACATGGCCGATCGCGCGTCACGCCTCGACGTCGCCAAGGCCGCCGCCGACCGCTTCGTCGAGGGCCGGCCGAACGACCGGATCGGACTTGCGACGTTCGCGCGGTACCCCGACGTCCGATGCCCGCCGACGCTCGATCACGAAGCACTGCGGACGATCCTCGCCGGTGTGACCCTCGTCGAACGCGACGGACCCGAGGACGCGACCGGGATCGGCGCCGCCGTCGCGCGCGTCGTGCAACGGCTGCGCGGCACCTCGGACGCGGCGAAGGTCGTCGTCGTGCTGACCGACGGCGAGGAGAACGTCGCGACGGCGCAGACGCCGGACGAGATCGCGCCGCTGAATGCCGCGCAGCTCGCGCGCCAAGACGGCGTCAAGGTGCACGCGATCGCCGCCGGATCGGGCACGCGCACGGCC
>JAEYTU010000527.1 GCA_023433825.1 Planctomycetota bacterium | reverse complement strand
CATCCGTCGTTGGCCGCCGACGCGGACTGTTCCCAAAACCTGATCAGAAACCGTGGCGCGTCGCCTGTCGTGCTGCCCTTCCCGTAGTCTGCAACCGTCGAAAGCTGTGCTTCGTCGCCCAGCTCGTCGAGAAGAACTCGCGCGTCAGGGTTGTCGAGTTGGGCGTGCTGCTGAATCAGCCGCACGCTGCTTTCGGCGACGCCGCTTGACGCATCGTCAACTTCATCGGCGTCCGAACCAGATGCGTCGGTCGCGGCGTGCACCGCGCCGGTCTGAGAAGTCGCGACCGCGAGCTGTTCGCCGCGCAGCAACGCGGCTTTCTCGTGCGGCCTCCTAGCACCTGCGACATCCAACCCGCTCATCCAGTGATTTGATGTCCCAGATCCAGAGGAAATCACGAGGAGCACGATGTTGAAGTCCCACATGGGCGTCTGGAAACCCTTCGGCCCCAGCCTTGCCACGCAGTCCCACGTCCGTTCCTTCAGCAGCTTCTCGCGCAACTTTCGATAGCTCGTCAAGAACAGCCAGTTCTGCGGTGTCACCATCGCGAGCGTGCCCGTCTTCCCGAGCCACCCGAACGCGCGTTGCACGAACACCGTCGCCAGGTCGGCCTTCGCGTCGGCGTAGTGATGCTCGGCGAACGTCTTCAACACCTCGCCCTGCGCCCCCCGCCCGAGGTACGGCACGTTGGTCACGACCAACGTGAACGTCTGCCCGAGGATCGCCGCCGCCTTCGCCATGCCCGCGGCTGCGACGGCTTGTTCGCGTGCTTCGTCACCGGCGTCTTCCGAGGTCAATACTCGTTCGAACAGCGGTGCAACGGCGGCGAAGTCTGCCTCGAACAGTCGACTGACCGTCCGCTTCGGATCGATCAGCGAGCCGAGATCCGGCGCACTCTGGAACAGTTCGTACAGCCCTTCGAGCGCGTTCCGGATCGGCCGCGAAAGCAGCGAGTCCTGTTTCTCGTACAGGTCGCGTCGCACTGGCATCCCGCCCGCGGCCGCCGCCTGCTCCGCGAGCTTCAACCACTGCTCCTTCGTCCCGCTCGGCCCGACTCCGCAGCACGCGACCTGCAGTGGCGGCAGAACGCTGACCGCTCCCACGCGCTTCCACGCCGCGAGCGCCAACGCGAACGCGGCGATCTGCACGCAGCGCGCATCCAGTTCGAGTCCAAACAAGTTGTCGCGCAGAACGGCTTCTCCGGCGGCCGCCGGTGCGAGTCCTTCTTCGTGCTGCCGCAACGCCGTGAGCAGTTCCCATGCCGCGACCAGGAAGTGGCCGCTGCCGCAGCACGGGTCGAGCACGCGCAGCTCTTTCGCCGTGCGCGGCCATGACGGGAACGCGCCGGCCGCCGGCCGCCATGCGCCGTCGTCGTCGCGCACGAAGCGCAGGTATTCCAAGTCCACGCCCGGCAGCGCGACGGCGCGTCGGAGATCCGCTTCGCTCTGCGCCTCCCGCGTCAGTTCCGGGCGCGCCGCGAGCACCATCCCTGCGTGCCACGCGCCGAGCGTGTTGTGCAGCAGGAACTGCACCATGTACGGCTCGGTGAACAACTGCGTGACTGCAGGCAGCGTTGCGCCGGTGATCTTCTCACCGCTCTTGAAGCGCGCGTTGACGACGTCCTTCTCGCGGCTCTGCCAGAACTGATAGGTCCAACCGAGCGCGTCGTCCGCGCGGAAGATGTCGACGTCGAGGCCGTTCAGGCACTGTTGCAGCGCCTGCCGCGTCTCGGGCGGCATTGCCACCTCCAGCACCGGATCGTCGCGGCGAAAGATCTGCGGCAGCATGTCGACGGCGAACGACGCCGCGAGCGCCCACATGTCGACATTCCGTGTGCGGGCGAGGTCCTCGACGTCCGCGAGCGTGACCGCAACACCATGCTTCGGCTCGATCAGCAGCAAGTTCTCGGCGAGGAATCGCGCGAACAGCATCCGATGCCAGTGCTCGTAAGCGACCTCGTGGACGAGCCGCCCAATCTCCTGCGTGCCCTGCTCGGGGTCGCGGCGGTCGCCGAGAAGGCGGCCGTGCGCGCGCAGTCGATTGCGCAGACCGCGCTGCGCGATCGTCATCGAGCCGAACGGCTCGTGGTGGTGCACGGCCAACGACTCGAGTGCCTGTCGTGCGCCGGTCTCGGCGATCTCGCGAGCACGCCCGATGGCCTTCTCGAGTTGCTTGCGCAGTGGTTGTGCGAGGTGCCCCATCGGTCAGCCCACCACCACTGGACCCTTCGCGACCGCGTCGAGCAGATGTCGTTCCTGCTCTGTGATCCACGCACGGACCTCGGCCTCGTTCGTCAACGTCGCCGAGCGCAGCGAAACGCGCCGTGCCTTCGGTTCGCGCTGCTTCGCGAGATCGGTCAACACGAGTCGCACCTTCTCCGGTGTCGCCCGGATCGCGTCGGCACGGGCGCCACGTGAACGACGCGCCAACTCGGCTGCGAGGTCGGCGTCGGTCGCGAGCCGCGGAGCGTCCGGAACGACGAGGCCGAACCGCTGCAAACACGCCTGACGCTCGGACTCCGACATCGCCGCGAACGACGTGTCGGCCGCCAGCGTCGCCTCGGCGTCTCGGTGCGCGCGCAGCGACTCCTCGTGCAACTCGGTCAGCGTGCGCCGCAATGCCGACGCGAGTTTCGCCAGCAACGGCGCAACGTGGTCGACATCGTCGAGCAGCGAACGCTGCGCGTTCATCGCGTCGATCTCCGGTGCGATCTCTGAAGCAACGGGAAGGTCGCCGGCGTGCTTCGACAACTCGATCAGCAGCCGATACGCCGCGACGCGCTGGGACATCCGCTTTTCGCGTTCACGCGCAACGGCAACTGCTGCGTCGATCTCGGAACGTGCGCCGAGGATCGCCTTCAACTGGCTCGTTCCGACCTCGGCGCGCAACCGGTCGACGAAGCGCGCGTCGGGCGGCGCCGGCAGCGGCGGATCGCCACCGGCACTGCCGAGCAAGTGTGCGAGAGCGTCGAGATAGTCCTTTGCCTTCTGTTCTTCCTCGCCGCTCCGGCACGGGATCGAGAGGGCTTGGAACATCCCACGCAGTGCGATGCGTTCCTCGGTGCCGAGCTTGACGCGTTCGAGACGGAACTCGGCGCTCTGGATCTTCGCCTGGTCGATCTCGCCGGCGCCAAGCACCTTGCCGTTCAGTGCCGCGCGCAACGTCCCGGAACGGAGCATCGCGATCAGCGCGGCATCGATGGCGTCCTGCGGCCAGCCGAACGGCGGCGCCTTCAGCGTGTTTCGGATCTCCGTTCCCTTGCGCGCGGTCGTCAACAATTCCTGGATCTGCACCGCCACGGGATGCTCCTCGACCGCGCGGTCGAAACCGAGCAACCGGAACGGTTGCTCCGCGCCCTTGCGCGCTTGTTCGACGACCGCGCCCCAGACCTTCAAGTCGGCGTCGGCTTCTTGGAAGCGCGGGAAGAGCCGCGTCAGCGACGCCTGCGCCGCTTGCTCGAGCTTCTGCGCGAGTGAGTCGCCGAAGACCTCGTTGCCGCCGCCCTGCAGCACGCGCGCAGCGGCGAGCAGGTCGGCGACGATCGCGTCTCGACCCACCTCGGCGACGCGCAGCCGACTCTTCATCGCATCGCGGGCTTGCATCCCCTCCGGCGAAGACGGTGCACCCTTCTCGGCGATGACCTGACGGGCGGCCTCGAGTTCGGCGATCCGTTGGCGGAGATCTTCCCCGCGTCGCTGGAGGTGCACGTGCAGGACCGGATCCTCCGGACCGCGGCGGCGTGCCGTGTCGTCGACCTCCTTCTGCGACTTGCCGTCGCGGAGCCAGACCGTGACGCGCTCGCCTGCGGCCGGCTCCGAGTCGGCGTCGGCGTGCAATGCGAGGCCGCGCTTCTGCTTGGCCTGACCGTGCGAGAGCCGGATGCCGTCGACGATCTGCTGCACGGCGCTGCCGATCGCCTGCGTCCGCCACCGATAGAGATCGGCGTCGCGCTGCTGAATGGCGCCGAGTCGTTCGCGGTAGGCGCGCTCCCACTCGGCGCCTTCGGTCGTCTGCAACACGTACTCGTTGTCGATCTGCATCAACGCGCCGTCGGCCGCGAGCGACTTCAACTGGGTCTCGATCGCCTGCCGCAACGGACCCGAGTTCGTGTCGACATCGGTGAGCATCAAGTCCCCGAGCGTCTTGGCATCGGCGCGGACGCCGGTGTCGAGGGCGGCTTCGCGGGGCAGCTTCTGGATCAGGAAGACGAGTCCGCAGATGCGTTGCCGGAGCCGACCCTCCGGCGTGCCGTCGTCCATTCCTCGGATCCGGTTGTGCAGCTCGTTCGGCAGGACGCCGTTGTTGACGAGGTCGGCGGCGATCGCGTCGAACAGCGCGTCGGCAGGAATCAGTCCGCCGAGGTCGGCTTCGGCGACACGTTGCAGGGCGTCGTAGAGGATCCGGAGCTGGCTGCGCAATTGACTCTGATTGCCCGCCTTGTCGACGGCGCGGAACGTCTCCTCCCAGAACCGCCGCCGCGTCGGCAGCAGCGGGTAGTCCTGATCGCGCGTCCGCCGGTCGTCGCCGCGTTCTTGCAGGCGCGTCCCGAGCAGGTGCTTGCTGATCTCGCCGGCGTTGCGGTCGAGGATCGCGGTCACCGCGGCGAGCCCTGAGGGCTTCTTCTGCAGCAGGACCTTGCGCGTGACCACCTCGACGTCGGCGTCCGACAACTCCGCCGTGACGCGGAAGCGGTCGCGCAGCTTCTGGAGCTGCGGTGTGCCCGTGAGTGCGGACTGGCCCGATGCGACCAGCAGAATCCGACTGTCGCATTGTTTGGCGACGGCTTCGGCGAGGTCGACGAACGTCGTCGCGCGCGTGGCGTCGTCGCCGATGTACTGCTGCACCTCGTCGAGGACGAGGATCGTGTAGGGGAGCGTTCCTTCGTGGGTCAGTGCGTCGCGCATCGCGGCGAGGAACTCGCCAGTGCTGATGTCGCCGCGGCGATCCGGGAACTGGGTGCGAAGGACTGCGCGGGCGTCACGCTCGTCCGACGCGAATGCCGGGTCGCAGTCGAGCAGCGCACGTGCGATCAACGGGCTCGTGTAGAGCGCATTCAGTTCCCTGAACCATTCCTTCCCAGCGCCCTCGACGGATCGCCGCACGCGCTCGAGGAAGCCGCGATCCCGAAGCCAGAACGTGAACTGCGCTTGTGCATAGCTCTCCGGAAGTCCCTGCGAGCGCAGCAAGATCGACAGCACCGTCAGGCGCACGTCCTCGGGTCGACCGGCCGGCAG
>JAEYTU010000501.1 GCA_023433825.1 Planctomycetota bacterium | reverse complement strand
GCACTGCTGTCGCTGATCGACCAGTCGCCGCTGCTGCGGGGCCGCGCGCTGGCGGCGCTCGGCTTGCTGCACGAGCGGATCGGCAATCCGGCCGAGGGCGTCGCGCGACTCGAGCAGGCGCTCGTCGTCGAACCACGCGACCCGTACGTGCTCTACACACTCGGGCGACTGCGTCGCGAAGCCGGGAACGCCGCCGGTGCGATCGAGGCGCTCGAAGGCGCGCTGCGAATCGACGACGAAGTCGCCGAGGCGATGGCCGAGGTCGTGCTGACGCGACTGCGAATGGCCGACGACAGCGGCGAGCAAGGCGCAGAGCACGTGCTCGCGGCCGTTCGCTATGTCGATCGACTCGTCGACGTCGATCAGGTGCGCGGCAAGAGTCCGCGCTATCTCGAACTGCAGGGTCTCGCGCACATGCGCGCACTCGACTACCGCGGTGCGCGGCGCGCATTCCAAGCCGGTGCCGACCAGAGTCTGTACTGCCAAACCGGCCTCGCACTCGTCGACTACGCGCAGAACCGCAGCGACGACGCACGCGGTCGGTTCGCCGATCTGACGAAGCAGCTCGAGCTCGGCCATCCGATCCGGGTCTTCGCGGAGGAGACGCTGAAGCTGATCGAAGACCACGCGAAGAAGGTCCAGATCCGCGACGGCTTCGAGCGCGCCGAGCTCGGCAACCTGTGGAACGTGCAACGGCTCGAGGGCATCGAGCAGCGCGTCGTCGCCGACCCGGACGGCAAGAACCGTCGGCTCGTCGTTCGCGGCCAACTGCCGTCGCGCCCCGATCCGTTCCGCGCGACGCGTTCGATCGACAAGGGCGGCGCATTCCTGGCCGCCGAGATGGACCTGAAGCTCGGCAACGCGCAGGACGGCGTCTTCGCCGGGCTCGTCCTCGAACGGGCACCGACCGGGACGACCGGTCGCGTCGAGTTCCAGGTCAAGTTCGGCTACGACTCGGGCAAGCCGTACCTGCTGATCCAGGACGGCACGATGCAAGCGCGCAACGAGGCCGATCGCGCGCGATTCGAACCGGTGCGCCTCGCACCGACGATCGATCCGACGAAGCCGCATCGGTTCGGCCTCGCGGTCGCCGCGAAGTCCGACGGCAACCGTCGGCTCGTGCTGCAGGCGTCGATCGACGGCATCGTCGTTCACGAACGTGAGATCGGGCAGCTGACGCCGACGACTTCGAACCCGGTCCTCGTCGGACTGCTCGTCGAGGGGCGACCCGGCAAACAGGTCGAGGTCACCTGCGACGACTTCCGTTTGGTGCGCCGGATGGAGGGCACGTGAACATGGCATCGCATCCATCCCGCACACGCGGTTTCACGTTGATCGAGATGCTCGTCGTCATCGCGATCCTGTCGCTGCTCGCGATGTTCTTGATCCCGAGCCTCAGCATGGGCCGCCAGAAAGGTGAGATCGCCGAGACCGAGGCGCGGATGACGTTCCTCCGGACGGCGATCGACCGCTTCGAACGCGTCTCGCAGACCTATCCGCCCGACGACTTCACGACGCTCGACCCGAAGGTCAGCTGGAAGCGCGACGACATCAACACCGGCATCGAGTCGTTGATCCTCCACCTGCACGTCAAGCGCGGCGGCCAGTCGACGCTGGAGGACAAGCAGCAATGGCTCTCGAACACCGACCAAGACCACAACACGGTCGAGTCGCCGGTGCTCGGGACGAACGAGAAGTACGAAGTCGTCGACGCGTGGGGGACGCCGATCGCGTACTTCGCGGCGCAGTACGGTGGCTACGCGAAGGAGCAGAGCATCCAGCGCACCGACGGAACGATCGTCAAGGTTGGCGCGCTGACCGACACGAAGGGCAAGCCGCTGCACCCGACGAAATACCAGCTGATCTCGGCCGGTCCGGACCAGGAATTCGGCACCGAGGACGACGTCAGCTACCCCGAACTCGCAACCCGGTGAGGCACCACGCGTGACCGATCGTCGCGGGTTCACGTTGGTCGAGTTGATGGTCGTGCTCGGCCTGATCTCCGTGATCGTCGGTTTCGGCGTCGGGTTCCTGCAGCGGGGTGCGAACGACTTGACGCTTGCGCAGGCGGCGTTGCGCGACCAGTTCCGCGTTGCGTCGGTGACGGCTCGCACTCGTGGCCTGCCGACCGAAGTGGCCAGCTACCGCGACCAGGGCACGGGCGGCACCGTGCTGCGCGCACGCACGCTGACACCGATCGGACTCTGGCACCTCGAACCCGACGAGTCGGTGCCGACCGCATTGGTGCCTCGTCTCGGCGGAACGCCTGCACCAGGGCGTTTCGGCGCAGGCATCGCGACGACCGGCGACTCGGGCGGCGCTGCGTTCGCGGTTCGCGCGGGTTCGTTGTTCGACATCGAGCACGGGTTCGCGTTCCGCGTCGACGTGCGGCCGGATCGCGAGTCGCAAGCGACGGTTGCCCGAATGGGGCAGGCGTTCCAGCTCGAATGGGACGGCGCGATGGTGCCCGGTGGTCGCGTGACGATCGCCGCCGGCACGAATCGCGCCGGTCCGGTGCTGCGGGTGACCGGTCGCCGCCCGGTACCGCTGCACCAGTGGTCGACGCTCGAACTCGTCCACGACGGTCGTCGCCTGACCTTGCTGCGCGATGGCGTCGAGGAGGGCCAAGTCGAGTGTGTCGGCGTGCCGTTCCAGACGACCGAGGACCATCTCGAACTCTCGCCGCCGGAGACGCCGATGCACGGCGTCGTCGACGAAGTCCAGCTGCTCGCCTACACGCTCGGTGAGCCGGTGCGACTGCCGTCGGCCGTCGAACTCCGCGGGCTGCCGGCGTCGATCCCGTTCGACCGCCTCGGCATGCCGATGGTCGGCGCGCAGATCCGGATGCGCCTCGACGACGTCGAGCAGATCGGCGAATTGAAACCCGGAGGCATCCTGCGATGGACGCGATGACCCATCGCGGCCCGCGATCGGGCCGCAGCCCAAGGTCTTCGCGCTTCGCGCGAAGACCGACATCGCGATCCGCGATGGGCCGCAAGGGCCGCGAATCCTCGCGGCTCGCGAC
>JAEYTU010000350.1 GCA_023433825.1 Planctomycetota bacterium | reverse complement strand
CTCATGTACAGGCCGTTCGCGTAGCTGACGATCGTCAGCACGTCGTCGTCGCTGGCCCCGTGCACGGCGGCGCGGCCGAGTTCTGCGATCTCCGAAGGCGGCGGATACGCGGTCTGCCACAGCCCGTCGCCCTTCTCGTGCAGGTCCTTCGTCATGTAGAGCGCGATCGGCTCCAAGAACACGCAGCCCTTGCCGGCCTGTCGCGCCGCGGCCGCGCAGGTCCGCAGCATTCGCACGGCGTCGTCGGCGCGCGCGGGCGCCGCGACGACGAGGCCGGGGATCTCGAGGATCGCGCCGACCGAGTTGTCGTTGTGGAAGTGCCCGCCGAACCCCTTCTGGTAGCCGAGCCCCGCGATCCGCACGACCATCGGATTCGCGAAGCGACCTTCACTGAAGAACTGCAGCGACGCCGCCTCGCCACGAATCTGGTCGATCGCGTTGTGCAGATAGGCGAGGTACTGGATCTCCGGGAACGGCACGCAGCCGAGATGCGCGAACCCCTGCGCGAGTCCGAGGATCGACGTCTCGTCGAGGATCGTGTTGAAGACCCGCCCAGCGCCGAACGTCGCGAAGAGGCCGTTCGTCACGTGGTAGACACCGCCCTTCCGCGCGACGTCCTCGCCGAACACGAGCATCTCCGGCATCGCCGCCAGCAGATCCTTCAGCGCCTGCGCCAAGTGGTACGCGAGGTGCCGCGGCCGCGCGTCCGACTCCGGCAGCGCACCGCCGAACACCGAGCGACGCCGCGCGTCGTCGGCGACCGGCGCGCGCAGCGACGCCGCGTCCGGCAGACGCAGCGGCGCGACGACCTCACTCCCACTGCGCAACGTGCGACGCGTGCACGCCTCGTGCGACGCGCGCGCGATCCGGCGTTCGAGGTCGGCGTAGAGCGCACGCGCGGCATCCGGCGTCAGCGCGCCGGCGTCGAGCAGCGCCTTCGCGTGTGCGACCAGCGGATCGAGCGCCTCGTTCGCCTCGATCGCGTCGGCCGACCGGTAGACCGCTTCGACGTCGGTGCCGGCGTGCCCCATCAGGCGGACCGTCCGCAACCGGAAGAACGTCGGCCGACGTGTTCGCCGGCAGTGTTCGATCGCCGCGCGCGCCGCGTCGAACGTCGCGGCGAGATCGCGTCCGTCGGCACCGAACCAGTCGATCCCATACCGCGCGCGAAAGCTGCTCTCGATCCACCCGGCAGGCGTCGTGACCGAGATGCCGATCCCGTTGTCCTCGCAGACGAACAGCACCGGACACGGTAGGTGTTGGTGCGCGACGGCCGCTGCCGCGTTGAATGCCGACTGCGCCGTCGCGTGGTTCGCGGACGCGTCGCCGAACGAGCAGTAGACGATCGCGTCGTCGTGGACCGGCAGCGGCAGACCGAGGCGACGCATCCGCGCGATCGCCATCGCCGTTCCGACGGCCTTCGGCAGATGGCTCGCGATCGTGCTCGTCTGCGGCGGGATCCACAGTGAGCGGCTGCCGAGCACCTTGTGCCGACCGCCCGAGATCGGATCCTCGGCGCTCGCCGTGAACGACAGCATCGCGTCGAACACCGGCGTCTCGGCGCGTCCGCGACGCGCGCGCGCTGCGACGAACGCGGCCGAGCGGTAATGCAGGAACGCCGGGTCGTCGATCTGCGTCAGCCAACCGAAGACGGCGTTCGACTCGTGTCCCGAACTGCCGATCGTGTAGTAGCCGCGACCGGCGTCCTTCAGACGGCGCGCTTCGAGATCCTGGAGGCGCGACTGCAACTCCGACTCGAACAGCGCGATCGCCGTTCGACAGTCGAGTCCTGCGCCGTCGACCAGCGGCTCGGCGCCGTCGCGCGGCGCGTCGGCGCGGCCGGGATGCTCGCGCAACAACTGAAGGAGGCGCGCTTCGACGGCGCTCTCGCGTCGGACCGACATGGTGTTGGGAGTCGTTGCTTCGAGGAATGCGGCCCGGCGCGCCGGGAGGCGGCGGAGTGTAGCGTCGAGTCTGAAACGCTCGACGCGGTTCGCTCGGCGAGGGTTCTCTCGCAATGGCGGTCGCGTCGTGCGCGTTCTATAGAGGCGCGCCCGGTCGTCCGATCGGAGTACCCTGACGCGCAATGACGAGCCCCGATCCGAACGTCCGCCCACCTCCCCGCAAGGGACCCGGTCCGTCGCAGCGACGCCTGCCGGGCGGATACCTGATCATCCTGCTCGGCGGCCTGTGGATGCTGCTGCTCTGGCTGGCGCCGACGTCCGTCAAGACGATTCCGTACAGCGAGTTCAAACAGCGCCTCGCCGCGGGTGAGGTCAAGGATCTGCGGATCGAGGTCGACGCGATCACCGGTCGGATCGTCCCGAAGCCGACCGCGCCGACGCCGACCGAGGGCACGCCGGGCGAGACGCCCCCGCCGACGCCACCGCCCGACACGACGACGCCACCTGCCGCAGGGGCGCCGGAATCGACGACGACCGAGTTCGCATTCCGCACCGAACGTGTCGACGACGAGAAGCTCGTCGAGAAGTTGGAGGCCGCGGGCGTCGAGTACGTCGGCGTGCGGCCCGGGATCTTCTCGCAGCTGTTCTGGGCGCTGATGCCGCTCTTGCTGCTCGTGATGCTGTTCGTGTTCCTGTTCCGCCGGTCGAGCGGGCCGTCGGTGCTCAGCATGGGGAAGAGCCGTGCGAAGCTCGTCGCCGACAAGGACACCGGGGTCACGTTCGCCGACGTCGCCGGTTGCGACGAGGCGAAGGCGGAGCTGCAGGAG
>JAEYTU010000318.1 GCA_023433825.1 Planctomycetota bacterium | reverse complement strand
CCCAAGGACGCCCACTGCTGATGAACCTCGGACTCCGTGCCGAACGTGGTCGACCTTGGTATCGCCGGCACGGCCCTCGGCGGGTTCCGAAGCCGATGCCGCACTACTACCAGGACCTCCTCGACGTCTTGGACCTGCCGCCGGGTGGGATCCGTCCGTCGCTGGTCGTGACCCCGGAAGAATCGGCATCGGTCGATCGCTGGATGGCCGAGCGGCAGATCGGTCGAGACGAACGGCTCGTCCTGTTGAACGCCGGCGCGTCGTACGGCGGCAGCAAGTTCTGGGTCGCCGAGCGGTTTGCCGCCGTGGCCCGGCACTTCGCCGGTCGCGGCTACCGGCCGTTGTTTCTCGCAGGACCCGCCGAGGTCGAGATGGTCGAGGCGATCGCGAAGTCGGCCGACGCAATCGCCGTCACGCGACCCGTGCTCCCGCTCGACGGACTGAAGGCACTGGTCGCGCGCAGCGCGCTGATGATCACGACCGACACCGGACCACGGCATGTCGCGGTCGCGTTCGACAAGCCGACGGTCTGTCTGATCGGACCGACCGACCGGCGCTACACCGACTACTGCCTGGACAAGACCGAGCTGATCCAGAAGGACCTGCCGTGCGTGCCGTGTCAGCGGAAGGTCTGTCCGCTCGGACACCACGACTGCATGCGGAAGATCGAGGTCGACGAGGTCGTCGCCGCCGCCGTGCGACTGCTCGGGAAGTTCGGTGAGGGTTCCCGGGGCGGGTAGCGCTGCTAACGGCAGGGCCGACCCGACGTGACCGGGCGTCGCGTCAGTCGGAGTACGAAACCGCGGCGAACGTGACCGCTTGGGATCCGTCGTTCGCCACAGCCTGTCCGTAGTGCAGCAACTGCGCCGTTCCGCCGGCCAGCGTGCCGACGAGATACAGCGACGTCGCGCTGCAAATGCGGTCGGGGTTGCCCGGAGTGACGATCGACTGGTGGAACCGGCCCGGTTCGCCGCCGATCAGCCAGTCGAGGCGTTCGCGTTCGTCGCGCGCGAGCCGCGCGAGACGTCGGTCGTCGACGGGTTCGGCGTCGCCGAAGTCCGGACCGACGTGCGCGAGATCGGCTCCAGCGACGAAGCAGACGCGTTTGCCGCTGCGCTGCGTGGCCGCGCGAAACGCGTCGAGGATCCGTCCGACGTAGATCTCCGACGACGGATCCCCGTCCGCGGACGGCAGCCCGCCGGTCAGGAATCCTGCCACCTGCACGTCGGCGTTGCCGAGCAGGTGCCGCAGGAACAGCATCTGGAACTCCAACGAGTGTTCGTCGCGGTGCAGCAGCACGTCGCGCGCGTTCGGCGCCCCGAGCGTCGCGTGCACGGAGTCGATGAACTCGCGATCGGTCCGGAGCACGCCGATCGGCAGCTCCCAGTCGATGGGTAGCCCGGTGACCGGGGTTTGCGGTCCGCGGTGGGCCGTTCCGAAGACGACGTACAGGTCGGCTGGTTCGGACTCGGCGAGCGATCTGTACGCCGCCGCGTAGCCGTCGGCCCCGCGTTGCAGATCGATGTGCGGAGCGACGATCCCGCGCGGTGTCTGCCGTCGCGTTCCGGTCGCCGGCGGCACGAGCGCATCCAGCCTGGCTCGCAGCTCGGACGTCTGCACGGGCCAGCCGGCGGAGCCGACATGGCGCGCGTCACGCGCGCCGCGATCGAGGAAGTTGGCCGCGGCAGCGAGCTCGGCGTGGCGACGTCGTGGTCCCTCGAGCCACAGCCGCTCGTCGAGCGTCGACAGCAGTGCGTCGAGTTCGATCGGCGTCAGCGCGGCACGGGAACCGTGCCACTCGTCGCGCAGCAGCGCATGCCTGCTGTGCGCGCCGTCGAGCCGCAGCAGCAGCGATGCGACGCCCGCCGCGACGAACGTCGGCGCGGCGACGGCGAGTGGATCGACGAGGACGAACCCGTCGACACCGTCGACTTGACGTCGATCGGCCGTCGCAGGGATCAGCGTCGGGAACTCCGCACCGAACGCGCTGCGATTCCTCGCGTCTCGCGACGGTTCTCGTGGATCGTTCGTTGGCAACATCGGTTGGCTCACGGCGCCGCGAGCGGCACGGCGGCTCCAGCGAGCACAGTCCCATCGCGGCGACGGGACTGGTGGCTCACCGAACATGGCGACGTAGGATACGCAACCTCATGAGCGAGGGCCCGTTCCTGCTGATCGTCACCCGCGGCAGCGAGCAGCGCACACACACCTTCCGGCAGACGAAGGTCTCGATCGGTCGGGCCCCCGAGGTCGACCTGCGTCTCGACGATCGACTCGTGTCGCGCCGCCACTGCCACTTGGAGCGCCACGACGGCGGCTACGTGCTGGTCGACGACGGCGCGCAGAACCCGGTCAAGCTGCGGGGCGTACCGATCGAACGATCCGAAGTTCGTCCGGGCGACGTCTTCGTCGTCGGGCCGTTCACGATCGAGCTCGCCGAACCGGCCGCGTCCGGCCCGAGTCCCGACGAGACGTCGCTGCCAGAGTCTGCGCGCGCGCCGGAGGATCTCTCGGCGTTCGTCGAGCTCGCCCGCGCGCTGAACGAGGAGCAAGGCCTCGCGCCGCTGCTGACGCGAATCGTCGATTCGGCGATCCACCTGACGCACGCCGAACGCGGCTTCCTGATCCTCGGTCAGGGTGAGGAGTCGACCGTCGAAGTCGCGCGCAACTTCGCGCAGGAAGAGGTCCTCTCGCCCGAGTTCAAGATCAGCCGGACGATCGCGCAGCGCGTCTTCGAAACCGGCGTGCCGGAGCTGACGACGAACGCGCAGGAGGACGACCGGCTGCGCGGCCTCGCGTCGGTCGCGGACCTTCGCCTGCGGTCCGTGCTCTGCATCCCGATCCGTCTGCGCGGCGAAGTCGTCGGCGTGCTCTACGTCGACAACCGCCTGATGCAGCAGGTGTTCAAGGAGCGCGAGCGCGCGCTGCTGCAATCGCTCGCCGATCACGCCGGTATCGCGATCCACAACGCGCGGACGATGGACGAACTGCGGCGCAAGCAGCAGGACCTCGTGACGGCGCTCGATCGCGTCGCGCAGCTCAACGCACAGTTGAAGGGGCAGGTCGCAGCACAACGCGAGGAACTGACCGAGATGGCGCGCGAACTCGAGTCGGTTCGTCGGCCCGGTCGTTACCGCCACGAGTACCCGGCGATCGTCGGCGAGAGCCGGCGGATGCACGACTTGTTCCTGCTGCTCGACAAGTACATCGACGTCGAGGATCCGGTCCTCGTGCTCGGCGAATCGGGAACCGGCAAGGAACTCGTCGCGCGCGCGATCCACTCGCAGAGCCGCCGCGCCGAACGACCGTTCGTCAGCGAGAACGTTGCGGCATTGCCCGAGAGCCTGCTCGAGAGCGAACTCTTCGGCTACGTGAAGGGCGCGTTCACCGGCGCGACGCACGGCAAGAAGGGGCTGTTCGAATCGGCGAACGGCGGCGTCTTGTTCCTCGACGAGATCGGCGAGATCCCGCCCGACGTGCAGGCGAAGCTGCTGCGCGTTCTCCAGGAGGGCGAAGTGCGGCCGCTCGGTTCGCGGGAAACCGTCGCGATCGACGTCCGGTTGATCACGGCGACCAACCGCAACCTCGAGGAGATGGTCCAGACCGGCGAGTTCCGCGAGGACCTGTACTACCGGCTGAACGTGCTGCCGATTCGACTGCCGCCACTTCGCGAACGCCGCGAAGACGTCCCGGCGCTCGTCCAGCGGATCCTGCAGGAC
>JAEYTU010000258.1 GCA_023433825.1 Planctomycetota bacterium | reverse complement strand
GCCGAGAAGTCCGGTCGGACGTGGCGTGGTCGGGCGTGGGGCGACCGGCGTCGGGTCCTGCGGCGAGATCACCGTCGTCGTTGCGGCGCGGTCGTCGACGGAGGTGCAGAGCGAGGCCGTCACGGCGCAGCAAGCGGCTGCGGCAGAGAGCCATGCGTTCGTTCGGTTCATGTCGGGTTGCCTCGCGAGGATCGGCGCATCCTACGACTGGCCCGACCGAAACCTCCCGACCCGGTCGGTCAGGCGGAACGTGTCGACGGTCGCGTCTGCGCGCAGACGCGCTCGTCGGCCGCGAACAGCGTGGTCCGCAAGAGCACGAGTTCGCGCTGCAGCGATTCGACCCGGCGACGGAGCCGCTCGGTCTTCACCTCGTCCCGCCGGATTCGCGATGGATCCCCCTCGGCCCGGCGCCAACGCAGCCCCTTGGCTGCCCGGTCCCATTCGGTCTCGGCGTCGTTCAGTGCCGCGACGACGTGCCGTTCGAGATCGCGAACGCTCACGACGCCTCCAACGCGGCCGCCGCGTGGCGATGGGCCTCGTGCAGCGCGCGTTCGAGTGCGGCGACGCGACGGCGGTGGAAGCCGAGGTTCCACAGGATGCGCGGATCGGTCATGTCCTGGTTGCAGACGCGCATCGGCAGTTGTTCGCGCTCGAGGCGCTCCCAGGTCGAGAGGTCGAGACGCGCGAGTTCCAAGGCGTCCAGCAGGTGCTGGAGCTGGTGGCGGTCCGGTGACGCGGGTGACACGGGGCTGCGGTCGTCGATTCGGTGCATCGGGTCCTCGGGTAGCGGGGTGCGGCCGACGGATCGACCGCCGGGACACATGCTGGAGAAGTGCGTGAAGACCCTCCGACCGAACGGATGAAGTTCGTTCGCGGGCGACTTGCCCGAATCCGCGGTGGCGGCGAGTCTCCGCCGCGGCGCGACGACGACCGCCGACCCGCAGCGAGAACGATGCAGCCACACCTCCTGACCCGACTGGGCCCGAACGACACCGCGCCGGCGCAGCCGCGCGCCCGAACTCTCGCTCGCGCCGGCGTCCTGGGGCGCGCGCTCGCACTCGCCGTCGGGCTCGCGGGAGTCACGACCGACGGCCATCCGCTTTCCGCGCAAGCACCTTCGACTCCGGTGCCACCGTCCGGCGTCACGCTCGCCTGCGGCGGCGGCGATCTCCCCGATGCTCTGCTGGCCCGATTCGTCGCGCGCGGTGGCGGCACCTCCGGCCGACTCGTCCTGATCCCGACGGCCAGCGCCAGCGCCGACGATCCGGCGGCGAACGCGGCAGCGGTCGCGCGCTGGCGCCAGCGCGGCTTCGCGCACGTGACGACGCTGCACACGCGGCTTCGCGCCGATGCCGAGCAGGCCGGATTCGCAGCGCCGCTCGACGAGGCGACGGCGGTCTGGATCGGCGGCGGCGACCAGTCGCGCGTGACGACGGTCTACGCAGGCACGTCCGTCGAAGCCGCGCTGCAACGGTTGCTCGCGCGCGGGGGCATCGTCGGTGGCACGTCGGCCGGCGCCGCTTGCCAGACGAAGGTCATGATCGCCGGCGGCCGCGAGACGCCGACGCTCGCGACCGGCCTCGACCTGATCCGCGGTGTCGTCGTCGACCAGCACTTCCGCGAACGCGAACGCTTGCCGCGGTTGCGCGCCGCGATCGCCGCACACCGGGACCACGTTGGGCTCGGCGTCGACGAAGGGACCGGCGTCTGGTGCGACGGGGCGACGTTCGAAGTCGTCGGCAACGGCGCCGTCACGGTCGTCGTCGCCGGCACGCCGCCGCGCGTCACGCGCACCGGCACGGTGCTCGACGCGACGCTGCTGCGCGCCGAGGCCCGCGAGGCCGCGATGCCGGCGCCGGCACTGGCCCCGATCGACGGAACGCTGTGGCTGTGCGCGACCGAGCCGCCACCGGCGGCACTCGAGGAGTTCGCCGCGCGCGCACGCCGCGCACATGTCGTTCGCGGGACCGATCGGACGCTCCGCCTCGCCACCGTCGCCACCGTCGGCGCGGTCGACAGCGCCGACGTCGCGGCCGCCGACGTCGACGCCGTCCTCTGGCTCGCCGCCGACGTGCCGAACGACGACGACCTCCGCGCGCTCGGCGATCGGCTGCGCGAACGAATGCGCGCCGGCGCCGTCGTGATCGTCTGCGGCGAGCCTGCGCTTCGCTGCGTCGACCTCGCGCTCCGCAATCGCGACGACGCGAACCTGCGTCCGCCGGGCCGACGCCGCGGGCTCGCGCTCGCACCCGGCATCGTCCTCTCGCTGCACGCTGCCGACGACCTCGATGCCGACGGCGCAGTCCCAACGGACACGCTCGGCCTGCACCTCGCGTCCGGCGCGGCCGTTCGTCTGCACGGCGTCGACGCGTCTGCGACCGGCGCCGTCACGCTGCGCCGGCCCGGCGCACCGGCCGTCCGCGCGACGGCGAAGTTCGAGACCCGGAGTCCGCGATGACGTTCCGCTTCGTGCACGAGGAGACGACCCGGTGGGTCGACGTCGACGCGATGGGCGTCGTCAACAACTCGGTCTACCTGACGATGTTCGAACAGGCGCGCTTCGCGTACTTCGCGCGCCTCGGCCTGCTGCGCGGTGCCGGGTTCCCGTTCGTGCTCGGCGAGACGACGGTCCGGTTCGAACGTCCCCTCGGCGCCGGCCGGACCGTCGTCGTCGGCGCGCGGACGACGCGGCTCGGCGGCAAGAGCTTCGACATGGACTACGAGATCCGCGACGGCGGGATGGTCGTCGCGACCGGACGCGCGACGCTCGTCTGCGTCGACGAGCAACTGCGCAGCATGACGATCCCCGATCCGTTCCGGGACGCCGTCGCGACGTTCGAGGGGATCGCGCGGCGCGGCTGAGGCCGCGCGCCGCCGGCTCACCGGGGCATGCGGCGGAACACCAACCGCGGGTCGCCCCCGCGCTCGACGGCGACCGTGACCCGCTCCCCGTCGACGTGCGCGAACCACTCGACGATGTGCCCTGCAGCGAGGGCGACGCCGTCACGCCGCTCGACGCGCAGGACGACGTCGTCGCCGTTCGTCGTCCACGTGCCGGCGAACGCGACCGAACGCGCGACGTCGACGATCGTCGCCGTGAACGTGCCGTCGTCGACCTGCAGCGTT
Organism: Planctomycetota bacterium; assembly: GCA_023433825.1. GTDB lineage: Bacteria > Planctomycetota > UBA1135 > UBA1135 > UBA2386 > JAEYTU01. The sequence continues at coordinate 2,858 of JAEYTU010000258.1, read as the reverse complement.
CCCGACGTGACGCCGCTGCCACCGGCGCCCAGACGCTCCAGTGCGGCGCGCTGTTCAGGACTGAGGCCGTCGGTCCGCCGCGCTGCGGCCGTCGCCGCTGGATCGAGTTCGAACCTCCCGCGCGGATCCGGCGCCGGCGTGCACGCCGTGCACAGCGCGACGCACAGGAGCAGCGCGGTGCGTCTCACGACGTCTTTTCGAACACGAGTTCGATCGTCGCTTCGCCGACCCGATACGGGACGCGCAGGAACCGACCGTCGATCGTTCCGCGAATCGTTGACGGGCGCGGACCGTCCGTCGCCGTCATCTCGATCACGGCGTCGTCGCGTTTCCACTCGGTGACGGTCAGCTCGAGCACGGCGCCGTCGCGCTTCCAAGTGCCCTTCAAGTCGTCGTGCAGCGGCGGGACCAGCGCGTGGATCACGAACGTGTTGTCCTCCGCCACGTTCATGTTGCCGTGCGGCGGATCCTTCTCGAGCACGGCCAGCTCGACACCGGTCTTGCCGGCGTTCGCCTTGTACGCCTGGACGATCGGGTCGCGGAGCAGCTTGTACTTGCCGGGCAGTGCGACCGGCGCCGGCGTCGGCTTCGCTTCGGCGGTGCAACTCGGCAACGCCGCGAACGAGGCGAGCAAGCAGGCGAGAGAGAGGCCGCGAAGGCTGACGTGGTTCATGTCGTTCGTCTCGAATCGTGAATGGAGTGGGTGGCGCGTCGCCGCGTCGGGCTACGACACGCGTTCGTAGATCGCGAGGCGCCGCTCGCGCGGCGCTGGTTCCGGAAGTTCGTACGGTTCCCAACCGACGCGGTGCAAGGCCCCCGGCAGCACGGCCGGCGGTTGCGCGTCGGCCTCGAGCCACAGGACGAGGCTCCCGCGCCGCGACAGCAGCGGCCGCGCGAGGCGTGCGACTTCGGCTGGTGCCGCCAACGCGCGCGCCGTGACGAGGTCGAACCGCTCACGAACGGACGCGTCGAGCGTCGGCCACTGCGTGGCGTCGACGTTGCGAACGTCGATCCCTTCGATCTCGGCGGCCGCGAGCGCCGCGCCGATCGCGCGACACTTCTTGCCGGTGCGTTCGACGCAAGTCGTTCGCGCCGTCGGGTTCGCCGCGCGCCCGAGCAGATGCACGGCGACGGCCGGGAAGCCGTTCCCGCTGCCGAGATCGACGGCGTCGGACCATGCCAGCTCGCACCGCGCGAGCGCGATCGAATCGAGGACGTGCAGCACTTCGGCGGCGGCGCGGTCGCGGATCGCGGTCAGGTTGACCTGCTCGTTCTGCGCGAGCATCGCGTCGAGATAGCGAAGCAACGCGTGGACGGTCCCCGGCTGGAGAACGACGTCCATCTCGGCGGCGGCCGCGCGAATGCGGCGCATCCGCACCGCGGGGGTCTCGGTCACTTGTAGACCGGGAACTTCCCAGCCCGCAGATCGGCCTCGTAGTCGCGCAGCTCGCGCTTCACTTCGCCGGCCATCAAGTACAGCCCGAGGATGTTGGGAAACGCCATCAACAGGATCATCGTGTCGCCGAAATCGAGGATGTTCGGCGCGCTGACGATCGAGCCCAGCATCACGAAGACCAGGAACAGCGCCTTGTAGGTGAGCGACGAACGCTGCCCGAACAGGTTCGTCCAGCACCGTTCGCCGTAGTAGCTCCACGAGATCATCGTCGACCACGCGAACAGCCAGACGGCGACCATCAGGATCCACGGGAACCAACTCGCGAACATCGGCACGGTCTGGAACGCGAGCGATGTCAACGCCGCGCCGTTGTTGCCGGCGATCCACGCACGATGCTGCTCGGCCGTCGCGACGCCTTCGAACCCGGTCGGCTCGAACACGCCGGTGAACAGAATGACCATCGCCGTCATCGTGCAGATGACGACCGTGTCGATGAACGGTTCGAGCAACGCGACGATGCCTTCCCGGACCGGTCGCGCACACTTCGCCGCCGAGTGGGCGATGGCCGCCGATCCAACGCCGGCTTCGTTCGAGAACGCTGCGCGCTTGAAGCCCATGACGAGTGCGCCGATCGTCCCGCCGTAGATCGCATCGGCGTTGAATGCACCGTGCACCAGTTGTCCGAGCGCCCACGGCACGCGATGGATGTCGGCGACGACGATCGCCAAGCACGCGAGCACGTAGATGCCGCACATCAGTGGGACGACCTTCTCGGCGACGCGCGCGATGCGCCGGATGCCGCCGATGATGACGATTCCGGTCAGCACGACCATGATCAGTCCGTAGACCCAACCGTTGTCGGCGAACCAAGGGATGCGCTCACGGATGATCCCGAGCGATTGGTTGACCTGGAACGTGTTCCCGCCGCCGAAGCTGCCCCCGATGCAGAACAGCGTGAACATGACCGACAGCACGACGCCGAGTGGGGCGAGTCCGCGCTTCGCGAGTCCGTCACGCAGGTAGTGCATCGGTCCGCCCGACACGCGACCCTCGGCGTCGATCTTGCGGTAACGCTGACCGAGCGTGCACTCGGTGAACTTCAGCGTCATGCCGAGCAGGCCCGCGACGATCATCCAGAACATCGCGCCGGGTCCGCCGAGCGACATCGCGATTGCGACGCCGGCGATGTTGCCAAGACCGACCGTGGCCGAGAGGGCGGACGTCAACGCCTGGAAGTGCGTGACCTCGCCTTGGTCCTTCGGGTCCGTGTACTTGCCGCGCGTGACGTCGATCGCGTGCCGGAACAGCCGGAAGTTGACGAACCGCATGTACAGCGTCAGCAGGACCGCCGCGATGACGAGCCAGATGACGACGAACGGGATGTTCAGCGACACCGCGCTTCCCGTTGGGCCGATGACCGGCTTCGTGGTCCCGTCGGCCGTGGTCTCGACCAGCGGCGTGT
>JAEYTU010000110.1 GCA_023433825.1 Planctomycetota bacterium | reverse complement strand
AGCGCGTACCGCGTCGCGTTGCCGTCCTTCGTCGGGACCGGCGTCCACATCGCGTCGTACGTCTTCGCGTCGAGGATCGCGCCGCGCAGCAGCCCGGCGCCGAAGCGGCCGAGGTCGCGGACGTTCGACAGGTAGCCGCCGCCGGCGAGCTTCCAACTGACGTCGGTGTCGCTGCTGCGGACGAGCTGTCCGGCCGCACCACGGCGGTAGCCGACGGCGCGATGTTCGATCGCCTCCCACTGGTAGTCGGGGCGGAGCGTCGTCATGCCGAGTGGCTTCGCGATCGTCGCGGCGACGAACTCGTGGAACGGCTGCTTCGCCGCGCGCTGCACGACGGCGCCGAGCAGCATGTAGCCGTGGGTCGTGTAGGAGTGCTTCGTCCCCGGCTCGCAGACCAGCGGTGAGTCCGCGAACCGATCGAGCGCAACGACGACGTCGGCGAACGGGTGCTCGACGTCGTAGGCCCGCTTCCGCGGGACGACCTTGCCGTTCCTGTAGTGGACGATGCCACCCTGGTGGCAGAGCAGTTGCCGCGCGGTGATCGTGAACGGCTTCTCGGGGAACTCCGGTACGAGTCCGCGAACGTCGGCATCGAGGTCGAGCGCGCCGGTCTCGACGAGCCGCATCGCCGCGACGGCGGTCACCGGCTTCGAGATCGACGCCCACCGGTACAGCGTCGCGTCGCCGGCGCGGACGTCGTTCTCGCGGTCCGCGTGGCCGTAGTGCCGCACCGTCACGACGTCGCCGTCGCGCAGGATCGCGAGCGACAGACCGACGAACGGATGCTCGGCGCGGAAGGCTTCGACGGCGGCGTCGATCGGGTCGGGGGCGGATGCGGGCGCTGGCGCGGGCGAGGGCGGCGGCTGCGGCTCCTGCGCGAGGATGGCGACGCTGCACGCGAACGAGAGACCGAGGACACGGGCGAGGAGCATGGCGCGGAACGTTACCGGCGCTCGCCGCGGCCGCATTCCGCCGATCGCCGTCAGCGCACCAGCCACCGGAAGTCGGTGTTGCCGCCGCTCAGGATCACGCCGACGCGCTTGCCGGCGATCCGGTCGCGAATCCGCCGCAGCGCCGCGATCGCGGTTCCCGACGACGGCTCGACGACGATCTTCATCCGCTGCAGGACAAACCGCGTCGCGTCGACGATCTCGGCTTCGGTCGCCGTCACGATGGCGACGCCGCACCGACGCGCGACGGCGAACGCCGTGATTCCGATCCCGGTCAGCAGTCCGTCGGCGACCGACACGGCGGGAACGACGGCCGGCTGACGAATGCCGGTGCTGAGCGAGCGCGCGGCGTCGTCGACGGCTTCCGGCTCGGCGCCGATCACCTGCGCCCGCGGCGCAACGGCGGCGGTCGCGATCGCCGTTCCGGCGAGCAGGCCACCACCACCGACCGGAACGACGACGAAGTCGAGGTCGGGCTGCTCGTCGAGCAGTTCGAGCGCCGCCGTGCCGGCACCGGCGATGACGTGCGGGTTCTCGAACGGATGCACGAACGTCGCACCGGTCTCGCGCTGGATCCGGTCGGCGACCTCCTGCCGCTTCGGCTGCGGGCAGAGGACGACTTCGGCGCCGTAGGCGCGCATCGCGTCGACCTTGACCTGCGGCGCGCTCTCGGGTGCCACGACCGTGCAACGGATGCCGCGCGCCGACGCGGCATAGGCGAGCGCCGCGCCGTGATTGCCGGAGCTGTGCGTCAGCACGCCGCGCGCGGCTTCGTCGTTCGTCAACTGCGCGACGGCGTTCGTCGCGCCGCGCGCCTTGAAGGCGCCGACGCGCTGGAAGTTCTCGCACTTCGCGAACACCGCGCAGCCGAGATCTGCGTCGAGCGAACGACTGCGCAGCACCGGAGTCCGGTGCACCATCGGTGCGATCCGGTCCGCTGCTGCGCGAATGTCGTCGATCGACGGCTCGGTCACTCGGAGACGACCTTCAGCTTGCCGTTGCGACGTTCGACGACGTAGCGCTTGTTGCCGACGACGAGCCCTTGCAGCTTGAAGTCGGGCATGTCCTCGGCGACCGGGTCGTCCTGGATCTCGCCGTAGCGCACGGCGAAGCCGCACGCGACGCGCATCGCATTGTCGAGCACGAACGAATGCAGGTACTGATCGATGCCGCGATAGCGCGACGGCAGTCCGTTCAGCGGTCCATAGTGCTCGAACGTGCGCGGATCCTCGTGACCCTCGAGCTCGCCCGACAGCATCTGGATCGTCTTCTTCATCAGGTCGCCGACGAGCTTCTGCGCCTTCTTGTTGCCGCGCTCGGCGACGTGCACGAGACCCTCGATGACGTGTGAGTTGATCATCGGCCAGACACGGCCATTCCACGGGCAGGTGCGTCGCGTGCCCTTCCAATGCCCGTCGGCATTGAAGAACGGATCACTCATCGCGAGGCTCGGGACTGGGTACTTGCTCCAGAACTCCTTGCGATCGCTGAGCGTCGCGAGCATCGCGTCGACCATTGCCGGCGTCGGGATGTCGGTGACCATCGGATAGAAGCCGACGGCTGCCTTCACACCGGTGCGGCGGCCGGTCTTCGGATCGATGTCCATGAAGATGCCGCCCTTGTCGTCCCACATCTTCTTCCGGATCTTGTCGTGGACGATCTCCTTCTCCGCAATGAAGCGGTTCGCCATCGACTTCTCCTGCATCTCGTCCGCGACGGCTGCGAGGAACTTGACCATCCGATAGCGGAACACCGACGCGTCGATGCCCTTCAATCGGAACTGCTCGTCGAAGTTCTCCTGACGGTCCGCTTTGTCGTCGATGATCGTGTAACGCCGCGAGAACTCCTGACCGGCCTCGAAGTGATTGCAGATGTCGGTCAATCCGCTGCCCTCGGGGTCGCGGTTGTTGCCGAGCCACTTCACGTAGCGCTGCATGTTCATCAGCACGGCGCGCTTCGTCGCCTTGTCCGGATGAACGGCGTCGAGTGCCTCGAAGCCACCGCCCCAATCGGCGTGATAGAAGTCGGTGCCCGACAGCGACGTCAGGTAGATGCGTCCCGGCAC